>NZ_JBHXLU010000019.1:0-136308 GCF_042720695.1 Streptomyces sp. NPDC058457
CAGGCCGGCCGCCGTCCACGGACGCCGGACGGGCTGGAAGGGGTACAGGCCGGCCGCCGTCCTCGGACGCCGGACGGGCTGGAGGGGGTGCAGGACGGGGCTCGTCCGGTGCGAGTGGCTGTTGCCGGTGGGGCCGCGTTCACGTTCTCCTATGCCGAGCACGCCGAGTTGCTTACCGCTGCCGGGGCCGAAGTCGTCGTGTTCGATCCGCTTCGGGATGAGCAACTGCCCGACGGGACGCGCGGGTTGGTGATCGGGGGTGGGTTTCCCGAGGTGTACGGGGGTGAGTTGTCGGCCAATGAGGCGCTACGGAAGGACGTCGCCGCCCTCGCGGAGCGCGGCGCTCCCGTCGCCGCCGAGTGTGCCGGGCTGCTGTATCTGGGGCGGGAGCTGGACGGGCTGCCCATGTGCGGGGTGCTGGACGTGCGGGCGCAGATGTCGGAGCGGCTCACTCTCGGCTACCGGGATGCCGTCGCCGTGAGCGACAGTGTGCTGGCCGTCGCCGGTACGCGTATGCGGGGGCACGAGTTTCACCGGACCGTGGTGGAGCCGGGGGCGGGGGCGGCTCCCGCGTGGGGTGTGCGTACGCCACGGCCGCGGGTCGAAGGTTTTGTACAGCGGGGTGTGCACGCCAGTTATCTGCACACGCACTGGGCGTCCGAGCCCGGTGTGGCCCGAAGGTTCGTGGAGAGGTGCCGGACGTCATGAGCAGCAGCAGGTTGATCGGAGTCGGTGTCGGGCCCGGCGATCCCGAGCTGGTGACCGTCAAGGGGGTCAACGCCCTGCGCGCGGCCGATGTCGTCGTGGTGCCCGTCATGGACAGCGGCGAGCGGGGGCGGGCCGAGGCCACCGTGCTGCACTACGTCGGCGAGGAGAAGGTCGTACGGGTCGTCTTCGCGCTGAACGAGCGCAGTGACCGGGGGCGGCGGGAGGCCGCCTGGGACGCGGCGGGGGCCAGGGTGGCCGAGTTGCTGCGCGGGCACGGGACGGTCGCCTTCGCCACCATCGGGGATCCGAATGTCTATTCGACGTTCACGTATCTCGCGCAGACCATCGCCGAGCTGGTGCCGGGGGTGGCCGTGGAGACGGTGCCCGGGATCACCGCCATGCAGGACCTCGCCGCCCGCTCCGGGGCGGTGCTCACCGAGGGGACCGAGCCACTGACGCTGGTGCCGGTGACGGCGGGGGCCGAGGTGCTCAAGGACGCGCTGGGCGGGCCGGGGACGGTCGTGGCGTACAAGTTCGGGCGGCAGGCCGGGGCGGTCGTGGCGGCGCTGCGGGAGACCGGGCGGCTCGACGATGCCGTGTGGGGGTCGGCGCTGGGACTGGACGAGGAGTCCATCCGGCCCGCCGCCGAGCTGGACGGCTCGCCACTGCCGTACCTCTCCACGCTCATCGCGCCCCCGCGCCGGGACGGTGGCAGAGGCGGGAAGCTGTGAGCGGTCGGGGGTCAGCTGGACATGCCCACCACCAGCCAGATGAACGCCGCGCCCGCCACCGTGCACAGCAGCGTCGAGCGGGCCGGGTGCTCGTGGTGGGCCTCGGGGAGGATCTCGGCGGCGGCCAGGTAGAGCAGGACGCCGCCGAAGAGACCGAGATAGCCGCCGAGCAGGGCCTCCGGGATGGTGAAGAAGACCGTGGAGAGGGCGCCCAGGACCGGTGCGCAGGCGTCGGCGACGAGCATCGCTATGGCCCGGCGGCGCGCGTTGCCGTACAGGCTCGTGATCGTGAACGTGTTGAAGCCGTCCGCGAAGTCGTGGGCGATGACCGCGAGCGCGACCGCCGTGCCCATGCCGCCGCCCACCTGGAAGGCCGCGCCGATCGCCACGCCGTCCATCGCGCTGTGGCCGACCATCGCCCCGGCCGCCGTCAGGCCCACCTCGGGCGCCCGGTGACCGTGCTCCTCGCCGCCGTGCGCGGCCTGGCGGAGGGCCAGGGTGCGCTCCACCAGATGGGCCAGCAGGAATCCGGCCACGAACAGGAGCAGGGCGGCCGGTACGCCGAAGACCTCGCGGCCGGCCGCGCGCAGCGCCTCCGGCAGCAGGTCGAGGCCGACCACCCCGAGCATCAGACCGCCGGCCAGGCCCAGGACCAGGTGGCGACGGTCGGTCACGCGCTGTGCCGTCCAGCCGCCGGCCAGCGTCATCAGGAACGCGCCGAGCGCGACGAAGACCGCCATGTGCCCTTGCTATCCGATCGACCCGCCTCAGCGCACATCCAGCAGCACCCGTAACACCCTTTGTCCAGAGAGGACCGAATTTCCATGGCCGATGCCGCCGCCTCTGCCACCGCCGCCGCCACTGGCGCCGCCACCGCCTTCGGCGCCGCTCCCACCGGCAAGGTGACCTTCGTCGGTGCCGGTCCCGGTGCCGCCGATCTGCTGACGTTCCGGGCCGCGCGCGCGATCGCCGAGGCCGATGTCGTGATCTGGGCCGCGAGCCTGGTCCAGGCGGAGGTCCTCCAGCACGCCCGCGAGGACGCGGAGGTTCTCGATTCCGCGACGATGTCCCTCGAAGACGTCGTCGCCGTGTACGAGCGGGCCCGTGCGGAGGGGCTGCGGGTGGCCCGCATCCACTCCGGGGACCCGGCCCTCTGGGGCGGTACACAGGAGCAGGTCGACCGGTGTGCCGGGATCGGCATCGAGGTCGAGATCGTGCCGGGCGTCTCCTCCTTCTCGGCCGTGGCCGCGCTGGCCCAGCGTGAGCTGACCATTCCCGAGGTGGCGCAGTCCGTCGTGCTCACCCGGCTCGGCGGCGGCAAGACGCCGATGCCGCCCGGGGAGGAGGTGCGGGAGTTCGCCCGGCACGGGACCACCATGGCGATCTTCCTCTCCGCCGCGCGCAGCGGGCAGCTGGTGCGCGAGCTGCTGGAGGGCGGCTACCCGACCTCCACCCCGGTCGTCGTCGCCTATCAGGCGACCTGGCCGGAGGAGCTGGTCGTGCGGTGCACGATCGAGACGCTGGAGGAGACGGTCAAGGAGCACAAGCTCTGGAAGCACACACTCTTCCTGGTCGGCCCGGCCCTGGACGCCCAGGGCACCCGCTCGCACCTCTACCACCCCGGCCACTTCCACGGCTTCCGCAAGGCCGACCCGGAGGCCCGGCGGGCGCTGCGCGAGCGGGGGGCCAGTACATGATCACGGTGGTCGGTACGGGGACGGGAGCGTCCCCGGCACCGGAGACGCCGGCCGATGCCGAGCTGGTCGTCGGCGGGCGGCGGCACCTGGATGCCGTACGGCTGCCGGAGGGCGCCGAGCGAATCGTCCTCGGGCCGCTCGCGCCGGCCCTCGACACCATCGGGGAGTACGTCGGCAAGGACCGGCCCGTGACCGTGCTGGCCTCGGGCGATCCCGGGTTCTTCGGGATCGTGCGGGTGCTGGCCGAACGGTTCGGGGCGGAGGCGCTGGACGTCCGCCCCGGTGTGTCCTCCGTCGCCACCGCCTTCGCGCGGATCGGGCTGCCCTGGGACGACGCGGTGGTCGTCAGCGCGCACGGGCGGGAGCCGCGCACGGCGGTGAACGTGTGCCGGGCGCATCCGAAGGTCGCGGTGCTGACCGGGCCGGGCGCCGGGCCCGCCGAGCTGGGCGCCGCGGTGCCCGCGGACCGGCTGCTCGTCGTGGCGAGCGCGCTCGGTGATCCGGGACGGGAGCGGGTGGAGCGGGTCACCCCGGCCGAGGCCGCCGCGCGCGACTGGGGTACGGCCGTGAGCGTCGTCCTCTGCCTCGACGAGGCACGGGCGCTCGGTGCCGTGCGGACCGTGGCGGGCGGCCGGGCGGCACCCGCCGGGTGGGCCCTCGGCGAGGACGAGTTCGCGCACCGCGACTCGATGATCACCAAGTTCGAGGTACGGGCGCTGGCCCTGGCCCGGCTCGGTCCCCGGCTGGGCGACCTGGTCTGGGACGTCGGCGCGGGGTCCGGGTCGGTGGCCGTGGAGTGCGCACGCCTGGGCGCCGCCGCCGTCGCCGTGGAGAAGGCGGCGGACGGGGTGGAGCGGATCGCCGCCAACGCGCGGGCGCACGGGGTGTACGTGGATGTGGTGTGTGACATGGCACCGGATGCCCTGGCCGCACTCCCCGACCCCGACGCCGTGTTCATCGGCGGGGGCGGTGCCGAGCTCCCCGCCGTCGTCACCGCCTGCGCGGCCCGCGCCCGGCGCACGGTGGTGGTCGCGATGGCCGCCCTGGACCGGGTACCTGCGGCGCGTGCGGCGCTCACCGGTGCCGGGTTCGCCTGCGACGGCGTGCTGCTCCAGTCGTCGCGCCTTGCTCCGCTGCCGGGTGACGTGACCCGGCTGGCGGCGACCAATCCCGTGTTCCTGCTGTGGGGGTCCAGAATCCCCGTTTCCGAAGAAGGATCCGAAGAAGGAGTTGCTCAGTGATCGGCCTGATTTCCGCCACCGCGGCGGGGGCGGCGGCGCGCGACCGGCTGGCCGCGGCGTGGCCGGACCGCACGCGGGTGTACGACGGTCCCGTCAAGGACGCCGTACGGTCCGCGTTCGCGGAGTGCGAGCAGCTGGTGTGTTTCCTGGCCACGGGCGCGGTGGTACGGCTGATCGCCCCGCTGCTGGGCGGGAAGGCCACCGACCCGGGTGTGGTGTGCGTCGACGAGGGCGGGCGGTTCGCCGTGTCGCTGGTCGGCGGGCACGGCGGCGGTGCGAACGAACTCGCCGGGGAGGTGGGTGAGTTGCTGGCCGCGCAGCCGGTGGTGACCACCGCGACCGACTCGGTCGGGCTGCCCGGACTCGACACCCTCGGCTTCCCGGTCGAGGGCTCGGTGGCCGCCGTGTCGCGGGCCCTGCTGGACGGCGAACCGGTGGCGCTGCACGCCGAGTCGGCGTGGCCGCTGCCGCCGCTGCCGCTGGCGGAGGAGGGCGCCCACTCCGTCCGGCTGACCGACCGCGCGGTCGAACCAGCCGAGAACGAGGTGCTGTTGCGGCCGCCGTCCCTGGTCGTCGGCGTCGGTGCCGCCAAGGGCGCCCCCGTCGACGAGGTACTCGACCTCGTCGGCACGGCCTTGCGGGACGCGGGGCTGTCGCCTCGCAGCATCGCCGAACTCGCCACCGTCGACGCCAAGGCCGAGGAGCCCGGGATCGTCGCGGCGGCCGCGCGGCTCGGGGTCCCGCTGGTGACGTACTCCGCCGAGGAGCTGGCCGGAGTCCAGGTCCCCAACCCCTCGGACGCTCCGCTCGCCGCCGTCGGCACCCCCTCTGTCGCCGAGGCGGCGGCCCTCGCGCGGGGTGGCGAACTCCTCGTCCCCAAGCGGAAGTCGGCGCGGGCGGACGGCCGGCCCGCGATGGCGACCTGTGCCGTCGTACGGCGTCCTGCGCGCGGGCGGCTCGCGGTCGTCGGACTCGGCCCGGGTGCCCGGGACCTGCTCACCCCGCGGGCGAAGGCCGAACTCCGCCGTGCCGCCGTGCTCGTCGGCCTCGACCAGTACGTCGACCAGATCCGGGACCTGCTGCGGCCCGGCACCCGGATCCTGGAGTCGGGGCTCGGCGCCGAGGAGGAGCGGGCGCGTACCGCGGTCGCCGAGGCGCGCGCCGGGCATGCCGTCGCACTGATCGGCAGCGGGGACGCCGGCGTGTACGCGATGGCCTCCCCCGCGCTCGCCGAGGCCTCCGACGACATCGACGTGATCGGCGTGCCGGGGGTCACCGCGGCGCTCGCGGCCGGGGCGATCCTGGGTGCTCCGCTGGGCCACGACCATGTCTCGATCAGCCTGTCCGACCTGCACACGCCGTGGGAGGTCATCGAACGCCGGGTGCGCGCGGCGGCCGAGGCCGACATCGTCGTGACGTTCTACAACCCGCGCTCCCGGGGCCGCGACTGGCAGCTGCCCAAGGCGCTCGCGATCCTCGCCGGGCACCGCGAACCGACCACGCCCGTCGGTGTCGTACGCAACGCCTCGCGCCCCGACGAGTCGAGCAGGCTGACCACCCTGGGCGCTCTGGACCCCGCGTGGGTCGACATGATGACCGTCGTGACCGTGGGCAACACGGCGACCCGGAACATCGCCGGGCGCATGGTCACCCCGCGCGGCTACCGCTGGCAGGAGAGCGCTCAGGAGGAGGGCAAGTGAACCGGACCGTCCATCCCATCGAGCTGGAGTCCTACCGGCGGCTGCGCGCCCGCCTGGACACCTCGCACTTCCCGCCGCTGACCCGGGCCGTGGTGGAGCGGGTCGTCCACTCCGCCGCCGACCTGGAGTACGCGGCCGACCTGGTGACCGACGAGGACGACCTGGCGAAGGCGCATGCCGCGCTGCACGCCGGGGCGCCGGTCGTCGTGGACGTGGAGATGGTCGGCGCCGGGATCACCCGCCGGGAGACGGTGTGCCGGCTGCGGGACGCCGAGGCCGGGCCCGGCCTGACCCGTTCGGCACACGCGATCCGGCTCGCCTACGAGGAGGTCGGACCCGGCGCCCTGTGGGTGATCGGCAACGCGCCGACCGCCCTGGAGGAGCTGCTGAGGCTGGACGCCTCCCCCGTGCTCGTCATCGGTCTGCCCGTCGGCTTCGTCGGCGCCGTCGAGTCCAAGGCCGCGTTGCGCGAGAGCGGGCTGCCCGCCGTCAGCAACGTGTCCGAGAAGGGCGGCTCGGCGGTCGCCGCCGCCGCGCTCAACGCCCTGCTGTACCACCCCACTTCCGAGGAGACGCTGTGACCACCCCGCCCGCCCTGCTCATCGCCGGCCACGGCACCCGGGACGACGCCGGGGCCGAGGCGTTCCGCGACTTCGTACGGGAGCTGGGGCGCCGTCACCCCGAACTGCCCGTCGCGGGCGGCTTCATCGAGCTGTCCCCGCCGCCGCTCGGCGATGCCGTCGCCGAGCTGGTGGAGCAGGGCGTGCGGCGGTTCGCCGCGGTACCGCTGATGCTGGTCTCCGCCGGGCACGCCAAGGGCGACATCCCGGCCGCGCTGGCCCGGGAGAAGGAGCGGCACCCGGGGATCTCGTACACCTACGGCCGTCCGCTCGGGCCGCACCCTGCCCTGCTGTCGGTCCTTGAGCGGCGCCTGGACGAGGCGCTGGGCGGTTCCTCGCGGGCCGCGCTGGACCGCGCCGACGTGACCGTGCTGCTGGTGGGCCGCGGTTCGACGGACCCCGACGCCAACGCCGAGGTGCACAAGGCGGCCCGGCTGCTCTGGGAGGGGCGCGGGTACGCCGGTGTGGAGACGGCGTTCGTGTCGCTGGCGGCACCGGACGTGCCGAGCGGGCTCGACCGGTGTCTGAAACTGGGGGCGCGCCGGATCGTCGTCCTGCCGTACTTTCTCTTCACCGGGATCCTGCCGGACCGGGTGCGGCAGCAGACCGAGGGCTGGGCGGCCGCGCACCCGGAGATCGAGGTGCGTTCGGCGGACGTCGTCGGGCCCGAGCCGGAACTGCTCGACCTGGTGATGGAGCGGTACCGGGAGGCGGTCGAGGGTGATCTGCGGATGAACTGCGACTCGTGCGTGTACCGGATCGCGCTGCCCGGCTTCGAGGACAAGGTCGGGCTGCCGCAGCAGCCGCACTTCCACCCGGACGACGACGGCCACCACCCTCACGGACACGGACACCACCACCATGGCGGACACGCGCATGCGCACTGAGGACGGTTCCGGCGGCCCCGGAGGCGACAGAGGCTCCGAAGGGGCCGAAGCCTCCGAAGGCGGGCACGATCTGCGCCACCACGGCGACGCCGAGGTCCGGGACGGCGGTACGGCGCTCGTCGACCTCGCGGTCAACGTGCGCACCGGCACTCCCCCGGTCTGGCTGCGGGAGCGGATAGCCGAATCCCTGGGCGGGCTGGCGGCCTACCCGGACGGGCGGGCGGCGCGGGCGGCGGTCGCGGCGCGGCACGGGCTGCCGGCGGAGCGGGTGCTGCTGACGGCGGGCGCGGCGGAGGCGTTCGTCCTGCTGGCGCGGGCGCTGAAGGTGCGCCGGCCGGTGGTGGTGCACCCGCAGTTCACCGAGCCGGAGGCGGCGCTGCGGGACGCCGGGCACACCGTGGACCGGGTGCTGCTGCGGGAGTCGGACGGGTTCCGGCTGCATCCGGCGGCCGTCCCGGAGGACGCCGACCTGGTGGTGATCGGCAATCCGACCAATCCGACGTCGGTGCTGCATCCTGCGGAGGCGATCGCCCGACTCGCGCGTCCCGGGCGGACGTTGGTGGTCGACGAGGCGTTCATGGACTCGGTGCCGGGCGAGCGGGAGGCGCTGGCCGGGCGGACCGACGTGCCGGGTCTGGTGGTGCTGCGCAGTCTCACGAAGACGTGGGGGCTGGCCGGGCTGCGGATCGGGTACGTGCTGGCCGCGCCGGAGACCATCGCCGAACTGGAGCGGGCGCAGCCGTTGTGGCCGGTGTCCACGCCGGCGCTGGCGGCGGCCGAGGCGTGCGTGGCGCCGCGCGCGCTGGCGGAGGCGGCCCATGCGGCGCACCGCGTCGCCGCCGACCGGGCCCATCTGGTGGCGGGGCTCGAGGAGTTCGCGCCGGAGGGGGTGCGGGTGGCGGGACCCGCGGAGGGGCCGTTCGTGCTCGTCCGGATGGCGGAGGCGGCGGCCGTGCGGCGGCAGCTGCGGGTGCTGGGGTACGCCGTGCGGCGGGGGGACACGTTTCCCGGCCTTGACGAGGAGTGGGTGCGGATCGCGGTGCGGGACCGGGTGACGGTGAACCGGTTCCTGCAGGCGCTTGATCAGGCGTTGATGTTGATACGAGCGTGAGGGGAAGGGCCGGGGAACTGCGGGCCGTCGCGCGACTGCGGGTGCGTCGTGGCTGGTCGCGCCCGCGCGGCGGTAGCCGCAAATCGACTACCGCCCCGCGCCCCTTTGGGGCGCGTCAGTGGACGCCTCTAAGAACGCCTGCGGCGCGCCAGGAGAACCGCTCCCCCGCCCGCCGCCAGGAGCGCGAGCGCGCCGCCCACCGCATACGGCGTCACCGAACTCCCGCCCGTCTCAGCCAGCTTCGTCTCCTTCGCCGGGGCGCCCTGGACCTTCACATCGGACACCGGGTCGGCCGGATCGGCGGGATCGGCCGGGGCCGCCGCGGGGTCCGGCGGCGTCTCGCAGGTCGCCTTCGCCAGGGTCAGCGTTCCTTCCACGTCGGCCACGTTGAGCTTGAGCGGGTTGACGGAGACCTTGAGTTCGAGCGCGCTGGCCGCCGCCGAGGTCGACGTCGTCTCGCGCTTGGACAGGTCGAGGCGGACCTCGCCGACGCCGGGGACCTTGACGTCGGTGGGGCCGCCCGCGCTCAGCGTCACACGCTTGCCGAGCACGGTGACGGCGCCGAGCACGTTGGCGTCGGCCTCGGGCCGCCTGCCGGTCTCGCAGACGGCCTTGGACGTGACCGTGTCGAGTTCCACGAGGGACAGCAGGGGCAGGCCCGGCAGGTGCAGCCGGGCATGGGCGAGGTGGACCGAGGCCTCGGCGCGGTCGGCGGAGACCGTCGCCTTCGCCGCGGCGACGTCCGCGCCGAGGACGTGGAACGGCTTGCCGCCGTCCACTCCGTCGAGCGTGGCGGTCAGCGCGGTCCGGTAGGCGCTCTGCGGCGCCCGGACCTCGTTCAGGGAGACCGCGAGCGGGACGTTCACGGTCTTGTCGAGGAGGGAGACGTCGAGGCCGGTGCGCAGGACGACCGCGCTCGCGCGACCTTGGTCGGTGGTCGCGTGTGCGGTGCCCGCGCCGGCCAGGGCCGCGGGACCTGCGGCCAGGGCCGTGGCCGTCGCGAGGGTCGCGAGACGGCGTGCGGGCATACGGAATGTGTCGCTGTTCAAGGTGGTGGGACCCCCAGAGGAAACTTGCTCGGGACCCGCCAAGAATTACGCACTGTGGGTGAACGGGCAGCAATCCTGCGTTACTTCACTCAATAGTGGACTTTCCGTGCGCGTATTCGAGTCTGCAGGCACAGGCGTTCCTTTACTCGACGACCTGCCCGTTCAGCATCACCCGGCGGGGGGACGCGAGGACGCGTACGTCGGCGCGCGGGTCGCTCTCGTACACCACGAGGTCCGCCGGTGCGCCCTCCTCCAGGCCGGGCCTGCCGAGCCAGGCGCGGGCCGCCCAGCTGGTCGCCGCGAGCGCGTCGAGGGGCGGGATCCCGGCGGTGACCAGTTCGGCGACCTCGCCCGCGACCAGGCCGTGGGCGAGGGAGCCGCCTGCATCGGTGCCGACGTAGACCGGGATACCGGCGTCGTAGGCGCCCCGGACGGTGTCGTAGCGGCGTTCGTGGAGCCGGCGCATATGGGCCGACCAGCGCGGGAACCTGGTGTCGCCGCCCGCCGCGAGCTGCGGGAAGGTGGCGATGTTGACGAGGGTCGGGACGATCGCAACGCCGCGGGAGGCGAAGAGGGGGATCAGGTCCTCCGTCAGTCCCGTCGCGTGCTCGATGCAGTCGATGCCGGCCTCGACCAGGTCCTGGAGCGAGCTCTCGGCGAAGCAGTGGGCGGTGACCCGGGCGCCCAGCCGGTGGGCCTCGGCGATGGCCGCCTCGACGGCGTCGCGGGGCCAGCTGGGGGCCAGGTCGCCGAGGTCACGGTCGATCCAGTCGCCGACCAGCTTGACCCAGCCGTCGCCGCGCCGGGCCTCCTGGGCGACGTACGCGACCAGGTCCGCCGGCTCGATCTCGTGGGCGAAGTTCCTTATGTAGCGGCGGGTGCGGGCGATGTGCCGGCCGGCCCGGATGATCTTCGGGAGGTCGTCGCGGTCGTCGACCCAGCGGGTGTCCGAGGGCGAGCCGGCGTCCCGGATGAGGAGGGTGCCGGCCTCGCGGTCGGTGAGGGCCTGTTTCTCGGCGGTCGCCGCGTCCACCGGGCCGTGCGGGCCGAGGCCGACGTGGCAGTGGGCGTCGACGAGGCCGGGGAGGGCCCAGCCTTCGACGGTGCGGATGTCCTGGGTGCCGAAGGGGCGGGCGTAGGAAATACGTCCGCCGAGGACCCACAGTTCGTCGCGAACGTCGTCTGGTCCGACGAGGATCCGTCCCTTTACGTGCAGCACCGCCTGATCGCTCATGGGACGCACGATAGTTCGTCGGGTGCCGGTGCGTCGTGGCTGGTCGCGCCCACGCGGCGGAGCCGCATATTGATACAGCCCCGCGCCCCCTACGGGGCGCTGTCCTGGCCCTCCTCCACATCCGCCATCGCCGGATCCAGCAGCCGTGACAGGAAATGGCGGGTGCGCTCGTGCTGCGGGTTGGCGATGACCCGGTCCGGGGCGCCCTCCTCCACGATCACCCCGCCGTCCATGAAGACCACCCGGTCGGCGACCTCGCGGGCGAAGGTCATCTCGTGGGTGACCACCATCATGGTCATGCCCTCCTGCGCCAGCATCCGCATCACCGCGAGGACGTCCCCGACCAGTTCCGGGTCGAGGGCCGACGTCGGCTCGTCGAAGAGCATCACCTCGGGGCCCATGGACAGCGCGCGGGCGATCGCCACCCGCTGCTGCTGGCCGCCGGAGAGGGAGGCGGGGTAGGCGTCCGCCTTCTCCGACAGGCCCACGCGGGAGAGGTTCTCGGCGGCCACGCGCGCGGCCTGCGCCTTGTCCCGCCGGAGCACCCGGCGCTGCGGCAGCGTGAGGTTCTCGGTCACCGTCAGGTGCGGGAACAGGTTGAACTGCTGGAAGACCATGCCGATACGGCGGCGCACGGCGTCGATGTCGACGTCCGGGTCCGTCAACTCGGTGCCGCCGACGAACACCTGCCCTTGGGTGGGCTCTTCGAGGAGGTTGACGCAGCGCAGCAGGGTCGACTTGCCGGAGCCGGACGGGCCGATCACGCAGACGACCTCGCCCCGGCCGATCCCCAGGTCGATGCCGCGCAGCACCTCGTTGTCGCCGAAGGACTTGTGGAGGCCCTTCACCTCGATCTCGGGTCGGCTCATCGGACGGCCTCCCGGGCCTTCGCCTCCATGCGGCGGACGACGAAACCGAGCGGGATCGTGACCAGCAGGTAGCACAGGCCGGCGACGAGGATCGGCGTGGAGTTGGCGGTCGTACTGGCCAGGTCGCGGCCGTACTTGGACAGTTCGCGCTCCTCCAGGGTGACGCCGAGGAGCAGGACCAGCGAGGAGTCCTTGAAGAGGATCACGAACTCGTTGGTCAGCGGCGGGAGGATGATCCGGAAGGCCTGCGGGATGATGATCGAGATCATGGCGCGGGCGGGCGAGAAGCCGAGCGAACGCGCCGCCTCCCCCTGGCCCTTGGGCACCGCCTGGATGCCGGCGCGGAACGTCTCCGCCAGGTACGCGGCCCCGACCAGGCCGAGGGCGATGGCGGCCTTGCCGTAGGTGCCACCGACGATCTCCGTGCCCGGGAAGGCCAGCGGGACCGCGACGCCGATGAAGATGAAGATCAGCAGGGCGGGCAGGCCGCGGAAGATCTCGATGTAGACGCCGGCGACCCAGCGGTAGGGCGCGACGGACGACAGCCGCATCAGCGCGACCACCAGGCCGAGCACCAGGGCGAAGACGAACCCGGACACGGTGTAGAGCACGGTGTTCTTCAGCGCCAGCGTGATGACGTCCGGGAACATCTGCTTTGCGATGTCCCACTGGGCGAACTGGTTCTGCAGCCGTCCCCAGTCGGCGCCGACGGCGAAGGCGACCACGGCGGCGACGAAGACGACGTACTGCGCACCGCGCGACAGCCGGCACTTCTGCGTCCGGGTCGGGCCCTTCCGGCGGGGCTGGAGTCCGGTGTCCGTGCCGACGGTCATGAGGCGGCGGGGGACGCGGCCGAGGCGTCGTAGGGACCGATCCACTTCTCGTACAGCTTCTTGTACGTGCCGTCGGCCTTGGCGTCGGCGATCGCCTTGTTGACGGCGGCGAGGAGCCTGGTGTTGCCCTTCTTCACCGTGAAGCCGTACTGCTCACCGGTGTTGATGTTGCCCGCGACCTGGAAGGCGTTCGCGTTGGCCTTGTCCTTCAGCCAGCCCTGGACCACCGGGTAGTCGATGACGACGGCCTTGACCTGGCCGGTGCGCAGGCCGTTGAGGACGGCGTCGGAGGACTCGAAGGAGACCGGGTCGAAGCCCTGCTTCTTGACGTAGTCCTCGCCGGTGGTCTGCGCCTGGGCGCCCAGCTGGACCTTCTTGGCCTTGGCGTCGGCGAGCGAGGTGATGCCGCTGTTCCTGTCGACGAGGAGGGCCTGGGTGGCGTCGAAGTAGGGGTCGGAGAAGTCGACGTTCTTCTTGCGCTCGGCGGTGATGGTCATGCCGGCCGCGGCCAGGTCGCACTCGCCGGAGTTGAGGAAGGCGCCGGTCTTGAAGTTCTCGAACGGCGTGTCGAGGATCTGCTGCTTCACGCCGAGGTTCTTGGCGACCAGGTCGATCATCGAGACGTCGAAGCCCTGCACCTTGCCGTCGATCTCCGACTGGAACGGCGGGTACGGCAGGTGGGTGCAGGTGGTGAGCTGCCCGGCCTTGACGAGTACGACCCCGCCGGCGGCCGTCCTGGAGGCGCTGGAGCCGTTGCCGCTCGACGTGCAGCCGGCCACGAGGGCCAGCCCGGCCGCGGCGGTGACGGCGGCCAGTGCGCGAGCCCGGCGGCGCCCGAAGAGCGTGGTCACGAGACCTCCCGTGGGTCTGTGGAGGCTCCCCGCGAAGCTGTGAGGGAGCTTTGGATTCCGATTCTGCGGCTTCCGATTATAAGGAGATGTTTGGGTTCCTCAAACCAAACCCATGGCGGTGAAGCCGTCCGGCCTAAGAAGTCGCCGGTCGGGGGCGTGGACGGGTGCCGGTTACGCTCGCCTTGATCCACCTGTCCGTGACTGAGGAGAGCACCGCCGTGACCCACCCCTTCCTCGATCTGCCCCCGCTGACCGCCGCCCGCTTCGCCGCGATCGAGGACCGGGTGGCCCGCCTGCTGGACACCCGGCAGGACGTCGTGATCACACAGGGCGAGGCGCTGCTGCCGCTGGAGGGCGCGATCAGGGCGGCGGCCGGGCCCGGCACCACCGCGCTGAACGTGATCACCGGCCCGTACGGGCAGACGTTCGGGAACTGGCTGCGGGACTGCGGCGCGACGGTGGTCGACCTCGCGGTGCCGTTCCACACGGCGGTGACGGCCGGTCAGATCCGGGAGGCGTTCGCCGCGCACCCCGAGATCGACTTCGTCTCCCTGGTGCACGCGGAGGCGGCGACCGGCAACACCAACCCGGTCGCGGAGATCGGCGAGGCGGTACGGGCCCACGGCGCCCTCTTCTACCTGGACGCGGTCGCCTCGGTGGGGGCCGAGCCGGTGCTGCCGGACGCGTGGGACGTGGACCTGTGCGTGATCGGGGCCCAGAAGGCGATGGGCGGTCCGGCGGGCGTCTCGGCGGTCTCGGTGAGCGCGCGGGCGTGGGCCCGGATGGCGGCGAACCCGCAGGCCCCGCGCCGTTCCTACCTCTCCCTGCTGGACTGGAAGGAGCGCTGGGTCGACGGCGGCCGCAAGGTGCTGCTGCACGCTCCGGCACAGCTGGAGATGCTGGCGCTGGAGGCGTGCCTGGAGCGGATCGAGGCGGACGGCCTGGACGCCGTGATGGCCCGGCACCGCTCGGCCGCGCTGGCCACCCGGGCCGGTGCGGCGGCCCTGGGCGGCGGCCTGGAGCCGTACGTGTACGCGGAGTCCGACGCGGCACCGGTGGCCACGACGCTTCGGGTCCCGTCGGGTGCGGTGGCGTCGGAACTGGTCGCCGAGGCCCTGGCGGGCGACGGCACCCTGCCGCTGGCCGCGGGCGGGGGCTCGCTGGCCAAGGAGATGATCCGGGTCAACCACTACGGGGTGGACGCGACGGCCGACGCCGTCCGGTCGAGCCTGGCGGCGCTCGGCGCGGGGCTGGCGCGGCGGGGGCTGACGGTGGACCCGGAGGGGGCCCGGCAGGCGGTGGAGTCCGCCTGGCGGCACCCGAATTCAAAGTAATTTGAAATTCCATTTCGGTCGACGGCTTTCCCGAGTTCTCCTGCCCGCTTTTTGCAGAGCTAAACAGAGGGAATTTCATCCGGATTTCAACCCTGTGACGCACTCCACATAGCAGGGCTTTTTGCCCGCTTTGCGGTGGTACATATCGCCAGATACAGGCACGGCAGGTCGAACCACCGATTCCACCTGCCGTGCGTTTTTGCATTTGCCTCGCTAAATTCAATCCGCATGACTGCCCCACAAGCAGACCTGATCGTCGACCGCCCGCTGGTGACCGATGGTGCCGCTCTCTGGCGTATGGCCAAGGATTCCGGAAGCCTCGATCTGAACTCCTCCTACAGCTATCTGCTGTGGTGCCGGGACTTCGCCGGCACCTCGGTGGTGGCGCGCGGCGCGGACGGCGAGCCCGTCGGGTTCGTGACCGGATACACCCGGCCGGACCGGCCGGACACGCTGCTCGTCTGGCAGGTGGCCGTGGACGCCGCTCAGCGCGGGCGCGGGATCGCGGCCCGGCTGCTGGACGGGCTCACGGCCCAGGTGGCCGCCGACCGGCCGCTCACCGCCGTCGAGACCACCATCACGCCCGGCAACACCGCCTCCGAGCGCCTGTTCACCTCGTACGCCGCCCGGCACGGCGCCACCGTCGAGCGCTCGGTGCTGTTCGAGGCCGGTGAGTTCCCCGACGGTCCGCACGACCCCGAAGTCCTGTACCGCATCGGCCCCTTGACCCCCACATCGCACTGAGGAGCCCCCCGTGACCATCACCCCGCCCGACCTCAGCGTCTTCGAGACCCTGGAGTCCGAGGTCCGCAGCTACTGCCGCGGCTGGCCGACCGTGTTCGACCGGGCCCGGGGCAGCCGCATGCACGACGAGGACGGCCACGAGTACCTCGACTTCTTCGCCGGCGCCGGATCACTCAACTACGGCCACAACAACCCCGTGCTGAAACGGGCGTTGCTCGACTACCTGGAACGGGACGGGGTCACCCACGGCCTCGACATGTCGACGGTGGCCAAGCGGTCGTTCCTGCAGACCTTCCAGGACCTGGTGCTGCGGCCGCGCGAGCTGCCGTACAAGGTCATGTTCCCGGGGCCGACGGGGACCAACGCCGTCGAGTCGGCTCTCAAGCTCGCCCGGAAGGTGAAGGGGCGCGAGGCGATCGTGTCGTTCACCAACGCCTTCCACGGGATGTCCCTCGGGTCCCTCGCGGTCACCGGCAACGCCTTCAAGCGGGCCGGGGCCGGGATCCCGCTGGTGCACGGGACGCCGATGCCGTTCGACAACTACTTCGACGGGACCGTGCCGGACTTCCTCTGGTTCGAGCGGCTGCTGGAGGACCGGGGTTCCGGGCTCAACAAGCCGGCCGCGGTGATCGTGGAGACCGTGCAGGGCGAGGGCGGCATCAACGTCGCCCGGCCCGAATGGCTGAGCGCCCTCAAGGTGCTCTGCGAGCGGCAGGACATGCTGCTGATCGTCGACGACATCCAGATGGGCTGCGGGCGGACCGGCGCCTTCTTCTCCTTCGAGGAGGCGGGGATCGTCCCCGACATCGTCACCGTCTCGAAGTCCATCAGCGGCTACGGACTGCCCATGTCCCTGTGCCTGTTCCGGCCCGAGCTGGACGTGTGGGAGCCGGGCGAGCACAACGGCACCTTCCGCGGCAACAACCCCGCCTTCGTCACCGCGACCGCCGCCCTGGAGACCTACTGGACCGACGGCCCCGCGATGGAGAAGCAGACCCGGGCCAAGGGCGAGCAGGTCGAACAGGGGCTCATCGCGATCGTCGAGGAGAATCTGGCCGACGTGCGGGAGTACCGGGGGCGGGGCCTGGTGTGGGGCCTGGAGTTCCACGAGAAGGAGCGGGCCGGGCAAATCGCCGGCCGCGCCTTCGAACTCGGGCTGCTCATCGAGACGTCGGGGCCGCAGGGCGAGGTCGTCAAGCTGCTGCCCGCCCTGACCGTCACCCCGGACGAGCTGGACGAGGGGCTGAGCATCCTCGCCCGGGCCGTCCGCGAAACCGTCTGACCGGAACGGAACAAGCCGTACGGAACAGGCCGGCTCGGCACAGGCCGGCTCGGAACAGGCCGGCTCGGAACAAGGAGGCTGTACACCACCGTGATCGTCCGTTCGTTCAAGGAGATCGAAGGCACCGACCGCCATGTGAGGTCCGCGTCCGGGACCTGGGAGAGCAAACGCATCGTCCTCGCGAAGGAGCGGGTCGGCTTCTCGCTGCACGAGACGGTCCTGTACGCGGGCACGGAGACGTCGATGTGGTACGCCAACCACGTCGAGGCCGTCGTCTGCGTCGAGGGCGAGGCCGAGCTGACCGACCACGAGACCGGGACGTCGTACCGGATCACCCCCGGGACCATGTACCTCCTCGACGGGCACGAACGCCACACGCTGCGCGTCAAGGAGGACTTCCGCTGCATCTGCGTGTTCAACCCGCCGGTCACCGGCCGGGAGGACCACGACGAGAACGGCGTCTATCCCCTGCTGACGGAGGCGGGCTGACCATGGCCACGACCACCGACCTGTACCCGAGCCGCGGCCCCGCCGAGGTCGCCGTCCCCCGCAGGGACCCGGTCGTCTGGTCGGCGCCCGGCGCGCCCGGCCCGATCACCGCGGACCGGCTGGAGGCCTTCGAACGCGACGGCTTCCTCACCGTCGAGCAGCTCATCGGAGACGACGAAGTAGCCGTCTATCAGGGGGAGTTGGAGCGGCTGCTCGCCGATCCGGCGATCCGGACCGATGAACGCTCCATAGTGGAGCCGAAGTCCGAGGAGATCCGGTCCGTCTTCGAAGTGCACCGGATCAGCGCGGTGTTCGCGAACCTGGTGCGCGACGAGCGGGTGGTCGGCCGGGCCCGGCAGATCCTCGGCTCGGACGTGTACGTCCACCAGTCCCGGATCAACGTCAAGCCCGGGTTCGGGGCCGGCGGCTTCTACTGGCACTCGGACTTCGAGACCTGGCACGCCGAGGACGGCCTGCCGAACATGCGCACGGTGTCCGTCTCGATCGCCCTGACCGAGAACCACGACACCAACGGCGGCCTGATGATCATGCCGGGCTCGCACCGGACGTTCCTGGGCTGCGCCGGCGCCACGCCCGAGGACAACTACAAGAAGTCGCTGCAGATGCAGGACGCGGGCACGCCGTCGGACAAGGCGCTGACCGAGATGGCGGCCGAGTACGGCATCAGGCTGTTCACCGGCAGGGCCGGTTCGGCGACCTGGTTCGACTGCAACTGCATGCACGGCTCCACCGAGAACATCACCCCGTTCCCCCGCAGCAACGTCTTCATCGTGTTCAACAGCGTGGAGAACACGACGGTGGAACCGTTCGCGGCGCCGGTAAGGCGACCGGAGTTCATCGGGGCGCGGGACTTCACACCCGTGCGATGAGCTCGCACCTGTTCTGCCCCGACGGAACTGCTGGAGGTCCGGCCGGGCGGGACCGCGCTCGACGTGGGATGCGTCCCGGGCACGGGCCTGCCCACCCGGCCACGTCCCCGGGCTCGGGCTCGGGCTCGGGCTCGGGCTCGGGCTCGGGCTCGGGCTCGGGCTCGGGCTCAGTAGCCGACGGTGAAACGCTCGCCGATGTGCTGAGGTCGTTCGATCTCATCGAGCAGGGCGACCGCGTAGTCCTCGGCGGAGATACGACTGCTGCCGTCCTGGGCGACGATCAGATCCTCCGTGGCGGTGCGGTAGGTGCCGGTACGCTCCCCCGGCTCGATCGTCGCGGCAGGGCTGAGGCTGGTCCACTTCACGTCGCTGACGGTGCGGCAGAAGTCCAGGGCGTCCCCGTGGGCGTGCATGATCTGGAGCAGAGGCTCCGGCAGACCCTCCGCGTCCCAGACCTGCTTGCCGTCCGGCGTGTACAGGGAACCTGCGCCGCCGACCAGGACGAGGCGGGGTTCGTCGCCCTCCAGGGTGCGGATGCCGGCGACCAGGGCTTCGGCGCTGGGCCTGATGGTGGCGATGTGGCCCGGCCCGTCGCCTCCGCCGACCGCGCTGATGACGACGTCCTGGCCCTTGGCCACCCCGGCGACGGCCGCGGGGTCCAGGACGTCACCGGTGACCACCGTCAGGTTGGCGTTGTCCCGGGCGAGCTTCGCCGGGTCGCGTACGACCGCTGTGACCGTGTGGCCACGACGGAGTGCCTCGTCCAGAACGCGGGACCCGATGGTGCCGGTGGCGCCGAACAGGATGATCTTGGACATGCCGGTCTCCAGTTCCCGTTGATCGTCTCAGGGTCCGCAGATTAAGTGAGACCTCCCGTGACGGACATGGGGCATCGGGCCGCTCCAGGTGAACATGACCCGTTCAGGCGACACCGTGTCCTGCGCCGGGTACTTCTCCGGGGTCACCGGCGTGCGCGCCATCCACGCACTCTCCGAGGTGGACTCTGCTGGACGGTTCGTCGGCGCCGGGGCCCCTGCACGGCCTCGCGGGACCGAGCAGGGGCGTGTCCGCGCGCCTCGGGCAGCCGCCTTGACGCCGCGGCGCGGGTGCGGCGGTCCGAGTTCGTCGGGGCGCGGGACCTCAGGCCCGTGCGCCGTGGCGGCCCCCGAGCCGTGTCACAGTGCCGGGTAGTCCGTGTATCCCTCGGCCCCGCCGCCGTAGAACGTCGCCGGGTTCGCGGTGTTGAACGGGCCGCCGGCCTTGAGCCGGGCCGGGAGGTCCGGGTTGGCGAGGAAGAGCTGTCCGAAGGAGACGAGGTCGGCCGTGCCGTCCTCGACGAGGTCGAGGGCCGCCGGACCGGTGGGGCCCTCGGTCGCCGGGTTGAGGACGAACACCCCGCTGAACCGCTTGCGCAGCGCGCTGGTCAGCTCCCGGGTGCCCGGCACCTCCATCACGTGCAGATACGCCAGGCCCAGCGGCTCCACCGCGTCGACCAGCGCCGCGTACGCCGGCTCCGGCTCGGGTTCGTCGATGTCGTTGAACGGGTTGCCCGGGGACAGCCGCAGGGCGGTGCGCTCGGCGCCGACGGCCTCCGCCACCGCCTTGACGGCCGCCACCGCGAACCGGATGCGGGCGGCCGGGGAGCCGCCCCACTCGTCGGTGCGCCGGTTGCTGCCCGGGGCCAGGAACTGGTGGATCAGGTAACCGTTGGCGCCGTGCAGCTCGACGCCGTCGAAGCCGGCCTCGACGGCGGCCCGGGCGGCGGCCGCGTACTCGGCGACGGTGGCGTGGACCTCGCCGTCGGTCAGCGCGCGCGGCTCGACGAACTCCTTCGGGCCCTCGTGGGTGTACACCTGACCGCGGGCGGTGACCGCGGAGGGCGCGACGTTGACCAGCCCGTCCGGCAGCAGGTCGGGGTGGCCGATCCGGCCGGTGTGCATGAGCTGGGCGAAGATCAGGCCGCCGGCGGCGTGCACGGCGTCGGTGACGGTGCGCCAGGCGGCGATCTGCTCGGCGGTGTGCAGTCCGGGGGTGTCGGGGTAGCCCTGGCCGACCGCCGAGGGCTGGATGCCCTCGGTCACGATCAGGCCCGCGGAGGCGCGCTGGGTGTAGTACTCCGCCGTGAGCGCGGTGGGCAGACCGCCCTGCGCGGCACGGCTGCGCGTCATCGGAGCCATCGCGATGCGGTTGGCCAGGCGGTGCCCGGGGAGGTCGATCGGATCGAAGGCAGTGGTCACGGCGTCTCCAGGGGTACTTTAATTGGTCGGCCAAGTAAAACGGCGCCGCCCACTCTACCCCAATCATTGGCCGACCAATTAATTTCCCCGGAGCGGGTCTGAGTAGGCTTCGAGGACGGTTACCCGGAAGTCGGAGAGGTACGGGAGCGACGATGGACGCCACCAAGGAACCGGCGGCGCACGCGGCCGGATGCGGCTGTGTGCTGCCCGCGGCCGCCCAGGGCGGTCCGGTCAGCCACGCGCTGAGCCGGGTGGCGCGGTTGCACCGCACCGCCGCCGCCGGGCTGCTGCGCGGGCTCGGCCTCTACCCGGGCCAGGAGCTGGTGATGATGCACCTGTGGGAGAACGGCCCGGCCCGGCAGGCGGACCTGATAAAGATGCTCGGTCTGGACCCCTCCACGGTGACCAAGATGCTCCAGCGGCTGGAGCAGGCCGGCCAGGTGCGGCGGCTGCCGGACCCTGCGGACCGGCGTGCGGTACTGGTGGAGGCCACCGAGTCCGGGGCCCGGCTGCTGACCGAGGTGGAGCGGGTGTGGACCGCGCTGGAGGAGGAGAGCCTCGCCGGTCTGGACCCGGCCGAGCGCGAGCAGCTGCTCACCCTGCTCGGACGGGTCGAGGCCAACCTGTGGACCCGCAACGCGGCACGGGCCTGACCGGCCGGAACAGGCCGGACCCACCGACCCGCCGACCCACGGACCCGCCCGCCCAGCCCGGTCAGCCCGCGAGGGCGTCGAGCAGGCGGTCCACGTCGGCGGGCGAGTTGAAGAGGTGGAAGGCCGCGCGCAGGTTGCCCGCGCGGTTGGAGACCTCGATGCCGGCCCGGCTCAGCTCGGGCTGACGGCCGCCGAGCCCGGGGACCGAGACGATCGCCGAGCCGGGGGCGGGCACCGGCTCGTGCCCGAGGGCCGCGAGCCCGGTGCGGAACCGGTCGGCGAGGCCTACGTCGTGGGCGTGCACGGCGGCCACGCCGAGTTCCTCGATCAGGTCGAGCGAGCGGCGCAGGCCGGCGAACGTGAACAGGGCGTGGGTGAGGTCGAACCGCCGGGCGGAGTGGGCGAGTTCGGCGACCGGGCCGTAGCAGCTGTCCCACGGCTCCTCGCCCGCGACCCAGCCCGCGAGGACCGGGGTCAGCCCGCCGAAGTCCTCGGGGACCACGAGGAAGGCCGCGCCGTGCGGGCCGAGCAGCCACTTGAAGGAGACGGACGCGGTGAAGTCGTACGCGTCGGCGTCCATCGGCAGCCAGCCGGCGGCCTGGGAGAAGTCGACGTAGGTGCGGGCCCCGTGCGCGCGGGCGGCCTCGCGCAGCGCGGGCAGGTCGGCGATCCGCCCGTCCGCCGACTGGGCCGCGCTGACCGCGACGAGGGCGGTGCCCGGACGGACGGACTCGGCGACGCGCTCCAGCGGTACCGCGCGGACCTTGAGGTCGCCGCGGACGTGGAAGGGGTTCAGTACGGAGGTGAAGTCGTCCTCGGCGGTGAGGACTTCGGCGCCGGCCGGCAGCGAGGCGGCGATCACGCCGGAGTGCGCGGCGACCGAGGCGCCCGCCGCGACCCGGGTGGCCGGGACGCCGGCGAGCCGGGCGTAGCCGGCCCGGCACGCCTCCACGTCCTCGTACAGCGAGGTCAGGGGCCGGCCCTCGGCCCGCAGCAGCGCCGCCTCGTGCAGGGCGGCCACGGTACGGGCCGGCAGCAGGCCGTTGCTGGCGGTGTTGAGGTAGGTGCTCTTCGGGGTGAACTCGGCGCGGACGAGGCTCTCGAACGTCTCCGTGGTCTCCATGCGTCCACTCTGCGGCCCGCAGAACCCTCCGTCCATTGCGGATTTCTACGTGGTTCCGCCAAGCAACGCTTATACGACGGCCCTGACCTGGACTTTCACAACGCCTGCCGCAGCCGCTTGCTCAGTGCTGCGGCACCGCGCACCCGTCCGGCCCGCAGGCCTCGGCGCCGCCCTCGTCGATGAGCTGCAGCGGGGAACGCGCGCCCCAGGCCTGGCTGAGCGCCTGTGTGAACACCTCGGCGGGCTGGGCTCCCGAGACCCCGTACTTCCGGTCGAGGACGAAGAACGGCACCCCGTTGGCACCGAGCTCGGCGGCCTCGCGCTCGTCGGCGCGGACCTCGTCGGCGTAGCGGGACGGGTCGGCGAGCACCTCGCGCACGGCCGCCGCGTCCAGCCCGGCCTCCACGGCCAGCTCCACGAGCCGCTCTTCGCCCTCGCCGAAGACGGACCGCTCCTCGGCGAAGTTCGCCCGGTACAGGATCTGGATCAGCTCGTCCTGACGGCCCTGCTCCTTGGCGAAGTGCAGCAGCCGGTGCAGGTCGAAGGTGTTGCCGTGGTCGCGGCCACGGGTGCGGTACGAAAGGCCCTCGGCGGCGGCCTGTGCGCCCAGGTTGTCCTCGCCGGCCTGGGCCTGCGCCTCGCTCATGCCGTACTTCTTGGTGAGCATGGCGAGCACGGGCTGGACGTCGCCCTTGGCCCGGCCGGGGTCCAGCTCGAAGGAGCGGTGCACGACCTCGACGTCGTCGCGGTGCGGGAAGGCGGCCAGCGCCTTCTCGAAACGCGCTTTTCCGACATAGCACCAGGGGCAAGCGATATCGGACCAGATCTCGACGCGCATGTTGTCGGCTCTCCAGGTAGTAACAAGAAGTCTGTCAACTACCTGAACCTTCAAACAGCCCGCGTCATTCCCCGCCGACCGCGTACCGCAGGTACACGTGGTGATCGCCTTCGGCCGGCGGGTTCTCCGGGTCCGGCACCCAGCCCTGGCGGGCGTAGAAGGCCTGGGCCCGCCGGTTGTCGACGTGCACGTCCAGCACGGCGGTCCGCCTGCCGTCGGCCCGCCACTGCTCCAGACAGGCGGCGTGCAGGGCGGTGCCGACACCGGCACGCCAGTGGCCGGGGTCGACATGGAACTGGAACAGCTTGACCGTTTCAGCAGCGGCGCCCTCCGGCGGGCGGAAGGAGGCGATCCCGATGATCTCGCCCGCTTCCACCACGCACAGCACCTGCCCGTCGGGCCGCTCCACGGCGCCGCGCCAGGCGGCCGTCCAGTCGACGCCGTCGTCCGGGAGGCCGTCCGGGTAGTACGTCGACCGGGCCCGGTGGTGCAGCGCGGCGATCGTGCCCGCCTCCGCGGACAGGGCCGTACGGATCACGCGGAGCCCTTTCGCACTGTCACTGATCATGCAACGGAGGACGCGACCGCGCCTTCGCCGGTTCCGTGCCGGCTGAACTGGGCCCGGTACGCGCTCGGGGTGAGCCCGGTGCGGCGGACCAGGTGGGCGCGGAGCGAGTCGGCGGTGCCGAGGCCGCAGGCGGCGGCCACCTGGTCCATGGGGAGCGTGCTGGTCTCCAGCAACTCCTTGGCCCTTTCGACGCGCTGGTGCAGCAGCCACTGCAGCGGGCTGACCCCGCTCTCGGCATGGAAACGACGGGTGAGGGTGCGCACGGAGACCCCGGCATGCCGGGCCAGGTCGGTGAGGGTGAGCGGCTTGTCGAGGTTGCGCATGGCCCAGCCGCGGGTGTCGGCGCAGGCGGTGCCGCGCTCGGGCGGCAGCGGGGTGTGGGTGAACTGGGTCTGCCCGCCCGGCCGTACGGGCGCGACCAGGGCGAGGCGGGCGACCTCGTTGGCGACGGCGGCGCCGTAGTCGGTGCGGATGAGGTGCAGGCACAGGTCGATGCCGGCGGCGTAGCCGGAGGAGGTGAGGAACGGGCCGTCCTGGGCGTAGAGGACGTCGCCCTGGACCTCGATGTCGGGGTGGCGGCGGCGCAGTTCCTCGGCATGCGTCCAATAGGTGGTCGCCCTGCGGCCCTTGAGCAGTCCGGCCTCGGCGAGCGAGAAGGCGCCGGTGCAGATGGAGGCGATGCGCACCCCCGCGTCGGCGGCCTCGCGCAGCGCCGCCAGCACCCGGGGGTCCGGCGAGTAGAGCTTGCCGGTGCCGGCCACGATCACGGTGTCCGCCTGGCGCAACGCCTCCAGCCCGTGCGGGACGTGCAGGTCGAGGCCGCCCGTCGTGGGCACCGGGCCGGGGTCGGGCGCGCAGATCACCACTGCGTACCCGGGCCCCCCGTCGACCTCGACCTTGTCGAACAGCAGCTCCGGGATGGCGAGGTTGAACATCGACACGGGCGGCGACGCGACGACCGCTACTCGCAGCATGGCCAGAACCTCCGGATGTATGGCGTTCGGGCCACTACTGTACGCCGCGGCCGATCAGCAGCATGGATCCATGCCAACCGACCAGACCCGACGGCCCGCCCGACCCGACGCCCGGAAAGGCGAGTTGAAGGGGAAGGGGCAGGGGTACACCCCCGCCCTCGCCCTGACCGCCGCCCTGCTGGGCTTCGCGCTCATCACCCTCGACGCGTCCGTGGTGAACGTGGCCCTGCCCGCGATCGGCTCGGCGCTCGGCGCCGGCCTGTCCGGACTCCAGTGGACGGTGGACGCCTACACGCTGGCCTTCGCCGCCCTGATGCTCTCCACCGGGGCCTTCGCGGACCGGGCCGGGGCGAGCCGCGCGTACGGCATCGGCATCGCCGTCTTCACCCTCGCCTCGGCTGCCTGCGGCCTGGCCCCGACCCTCCCGGTACTGATCGGCGCGCGCGTGATGCAGGGCGCCGCGGCGGCCGTCGTACTCCCGGCGTCGCTCTCCCTGGTACGACATGCGTACGCGGACCCCGCGCAGCGCACCAAGGCGGTGGCGCTGTGGGGAGCCGGCGGCTCGGTCGCGCTGGCGCTCGGTCCGGTGGCGGGCGGCGCGCTGACCGCGGCCTGGAACTGGCGCGGGATCTTCTTCATCAACCTGCCGCTCGGGGCGGTCGCCCTGCTCCTGCTGGTGCGCGCCCCGCGCTCGGAGCGCCGCCCGGCCCCACTGGACCTGCCCGGCCAGCTCACCGCCGTGGTCACCCTCACCGCCCTCACCTTCGCGGTCATCGAGGGCGGTACGCCGGGACTCGCGGCCTTCGCCGTGGCGCTGGCGGCCGCCGCCCTGTTCGTCCGCGTCGAGCGACGGCAGGCGCACCCGGTCGTCCCGCTGGAGCTGTTCCGGGACGGAGCGGTACGGGTGTCCGTGGCGGCGGGGGTGGCGTGCAGCGTGGCCTTCTACGGCGTGGTGTTCGTCTTCTCGCTCTTCTTCCAGCAGGTACAGGGCCGTTCGGCGCTGTACACCGGGCTGCTGTTCCTGCCGATGTCCGGGCTGATCGGGCTGACCAACGTGGTGTCCGGAAAGCTGACCGCCCGCCACGGCCCGCGGCTGCCGATGCTGATCGGCCAGGCACTGGCCGTGGCCGGCCTGCTGGGCCTGCTGTCCGTCGGCTCCGGCACGCCCGCCGCCGTGGTGGCCGTCCTGCTGGTCCCGATGGCGCTCGGCTGCGCGCTGACCGTGCCGCCGCTGACCGTCGTGATGATGGAGGCCGTACCGGCCGAGCGGGCGGGGCTGGCGGCCGGGGTGCTCAACGCGGCACGGCAGGTGGCCGGCGGACTCGGGATCGCGGTGTTCGGCGCCCTGGTCGGCGGCGGCTTCGCCGCGGGAATGCGGGCGAGTCTGACGTTGGCCGCGGCCCTGTTCGCCGTGACCTTCGTCCTCAGCTTCCGTCGCGCAGGTCGGCCGGCCAGTCGGGCCTGAACTCGATGTGGTCGTACGTCACCACGCACCCCTCCCCCATCGGCGACTGGGTCATGAAGCCGACCAGGGCGTCCTCCGTCTCCTTCTCGCCGCCCAGGGTGAACAGCCGCACGAAGACCCACTTCTTGCCGTCGCGGGAGGCGTGGAAGGCGAGCGCCCGCCCGGTCCGGCTGATCCGCAGCCAGACCGAACTCCCCTCCACGGTGAAGGAGTTGGCGTCGTCGGAGTGTCCCCGGGTGACCACCGTGCAGACGGTGGGCACGTCCGGGGAGTTCTCCAGGCAGAGCTTGGCCCAGGCCCGGTCGCCGACGTGGACGTACAGCACACCGGCGTCGAAGGCGGCACCGAACCCGACGGTGACCCGGGCGATCAGCTGGAAGTCCCCTTCGGGCGCCCCGAGCAGCCGGGGCGCGTCCGAGGCGGGATCCAGCGCCTCCCCGGTGGGCGACACGAACCGGTCCTGCCGGGCCCCGGCCCACCCGGTGAGCACCCCGTCCTCATAGAACCAGTGCCCGTCGGGCCCGTAGGTACGGAGGGAGAAAGGAAGTTCGGGAAGTTCGACGTCCATGGTCGGATTGTGTCAGCAGAACCATTCGACATGCGCACGGCCAACCAACCCCGAAGCCGAGCCTGAGAACCGGGGCAAGCGCAGCCAACCCAAAGGGGCGCGGGGAACTGCGCGACCAGCCACATCGAACCGGCACCCCGCGACGCACCCCGCACCCCCACGGCGCTACCGCTCCAGAACCCCGTTGAACCGCCGAGGAAGCCCCAGGGGATTGTCATCCTTCAACTCCGCCGGCAGCAGAGCAGCAGGCGCCCCCTGATAGGCCACCGGCCGCAGCCACCGCTCAATGGCCGTACCGCCCACGGAAGTAGACGTGGAGGTGGTGGCCGGGTACGGCCCGCCGTGATGCTGGGCCGGGGCCACAGCGACCCCCGTCGGCCAGCCGTTCACCAGCACGCGCCCGGCCAGCGGCGTCAGCTCCGCGAGGATCTCCGCCCCCAGCCCCTCCCCCGCGGCCTCCTCGGCGGAGACGTGCACCGTCGCCGTGAGGTTCCCCGGCAGCCGCGACAGCACCGCCGTCGCCTCGCCCCGGTCCTCGTAGCGGACCACCACGGTCACCGGCCCGAAGCACTCCTCCAGGAGCAGGTCATGGCCCCCCTCCTCGGCCAGGCTGGCCGCCGGCACCGTCAGGAACCCGGCACTCACGGTGTGCTCGCCGCCCGCCCCGGGTGTCACCGGGGTCTCCACGTCGGGGAGTCCGGCGCGCTCGGCGACCCCGGCGACGAAGTTGTCCCGCATCCGGTGGTCGAGCAGCACGCCCGCGTCGGTGTTGCTGACCGCGTCCGTGAGGGACTTGACCAGACCGTCGCCGGCGGCGCCGGCCGGCACCAGCACCAGGCCCGGCTTCACGCAGAACTGCCCGACGCCCAGCGTCATCGACCCGGCGAGCCCGGTACCGATCTCCTCGGCCCGCTCGGTGGCCGCGGCCTCCGTGACGAGGACCGGGTTCAGGGAGCCCAGCTCGCCGTGGAAGGGGATCGGCACCGGACGCGCGGCGGCCGCGTCGAAGAGCGCACGCCCGCCCCGGATGGAACCGGTGAAGCCCGCGGCGGCGACCAGCGGGTGCTTGATCAGCTCGATGCCGGCCTGGAAGCCGTGCACGAGACCGACGACGGCCTCCGGGATGCCGTGCTCGGCCGCGGCCAGCCGCAGCACCTTGGCGACCAGCTCGGACAGGGCCGGGTGGTCGGGGTGGGCCTTGACGACGACCGGGTTGCCGGCGGCCAGCGCGCTCGCGGTGTCGCCGCCGGCGACGGAGAAGGCGAAGGGGAAGTTGGAGGCCGAGTAGACGGCGACGACACCCAGCGGGACCTTGTAGCGGCGCAGGTCCGGGACGGGCGGGGTCGCGGTGGCGTCGGGGTGGTTGATGATGACGTCGAGGAAGGCGCCCTCGTCGACGATGCCGGCGAAGGCCCGCAGCTGGTAGACGGTACGGGCGAGTTCCCCGGTCAGCCGGACGGGGCCGAGCGCGGTCTCCGCGTCGGCGGCCTCGACCAGCCGGTCCTTGGCCGAGTCGAGTCCGGCGGCGGCCGAGCGCAGGAAGGCGGCGCGGACCGTGCGGTCGGCGAGGGAGCCGCGGGCGGCGTGCGCGGCCGTGACGACGGCGTCGACCTCCTCGGCTGTGGCCTCCACCGCAACCTGTTCACGCTGCTTCCCGGTGCGCGGGTCGACACTCCAGACTGGTGCTGCTGCCACCGCGGGTCCCTCCATGATTGCGTCCTGCCGCGATATCCGGGTCATATCCGGGTCATTCACCAGGGACGTTCGATATACTGAACGCTGTCTCTGATGATGAATACACTGTTGGAGACTATAACCTCGGTTTCTCGTCCAACGAAGGGGTCAAGGGCGATGTCGGCAGGCGAGACAGGCGGCGGGGCACAGGTCAAGTCCGCGGTACGGACCGTGGAGTTGCTGGAGTACTTCGCCGGCCGGCCCGGTATGCACTCCCTCGCGGCCGTCCAGGAGGCCGTCGGATATCCCAAGTCCAGCCTCTACATGCTGCTGCGCACACTGGTGGAGCTGGGCTGGGTGGAGACGGACGCGACCGGCACCCGGTACGGCATCGGGGTACGGGCCCTGCTGGTCGGCACGTCGTACATCGACGGCGACGAGGTGGTCGCGGCGGCCCGCCCGACCCTGGACCGGCTCTCCGACGACACCACGGAGACCATCCACCTCGCGCGTCTCGACGGCACGAACGTCGTCTACCTGGCCACCCGCCAGTCCCAGCACTACCTGCGCCCCTTCACCCGGGTCGGCCGCCGCCTGCCCGCGCACTCCACCTCGCTCGGCAAGGCGCTGCTCGCCACCCACACCGACGAGCAGGTCCGCAAACTGCTGCCGGAGACGCTGCCCGCGCTCACCGAGCACACCATCACGGACCGCGAGAAGCTCATCGAGGAGCTCCACCAGATCCGCGAGCAGGGCTTCGCGATCGACCGCGAGGAGAACACGCTCGGGCTGCGCTGCTTCGGCGTGGCGATCCCCTACCGCACCCCGGCCCGCGACGCGATCAGCTGCTCGGTCCCGGTGGCCCGCCTCACCCCGGCCCACGAGCAGATGATCAAGGACGCCCTCTTCGACGCGCGGGACCGCCTGACGCTGGCGACGCGCCGGCTCTGACCCGGCGGGGTTCGCATGAGCGGACGATGAGAAATCCGGCCGCAGGGAACGGACACCCCGTCTTCGCTCGTCTGTCTGAGCGGGATGAACAAGACGATCAGGCGGGCGTCCGTCTTCGCGCTGCTGCTCGTGCTCACTCTGCTGGTCAGGGCGACATGGGTGCAGTTCTACGACGGCCAGGCCCTCGCGGACGACACGGACAACCGGCGCAACGCCATCGAGACGTACTCACAGCCGCTCGGGAACATCATCGTGGCCGGTGACTCGATCACCGGCTCGGCCAGGGCGTCGGGCAGCAGCGACCTCAAGTACAAACGCACGTACACGAACGGCAAGCTGTACGCGGCGGTGACGGGCTATGCCTCGCAGAGCTATGCCCCGACCCAGCTGGAGGGCATCTACCAGGACCTGCTCAACGGCACCGACAGCCGGCTCAAGACGGTCATGGACACGGTCACCGGCGAGCGCGCCGAGCCGGGCAACGTGATCACGACGATCGACCCGGCCGTCCAGAAGGCGGCGTACCGGGCGCTCGGCGGCAAGAAGGGCGCGGCGGTCGCCGTCGACCCGGAGACCGGCAAGATCCTGGCGGTCGTGTCGACCCCGTCGTACGACCCCTCCTCGCTCACCGACGCCAACACCGCCGGCACGGCCTGGAAGAAGCTGACCGCCGACGGCGACAAGCCGCTCACCAACCGGGCGCTGCGCCAGCCGCTGCCGCCTGGCTCGACGTTCAAGCTGGTGGTCGCGGCGGCCGCCCTGGAGGACGGTCTCTACGCGAACGTCGACACGAAGACCGACAGCCCGGACCCGTACACCCTGCCCGGCACGACGACCCCGCTGAAGAACGAGAACACCTCGGCGCCCTGCGAGAACGCCTCGATCCGCACGGCCCTGCGCTACTCCTGCAACAACGTCTTCGGGAAGATGGCCGTCGACCTGGGCCAGGACAAGGTCAGGGCGATGGCCGAGAAGTTCGGCTTCAACGACGACAAGCTGGACGTGCCGGTGCGGGCCTACGCCAGCGTGTACCCGTCGAACATGGACAAGGCCCAGACCGGCCTCTCCGGCATCGGCCAGTTCGACGTCACGGCGACCCCGCTCCAGATGGCCATGGTGTCGGCCGCCATAGCCAACGGCGGCAAGCTGGTCTCCCCGCATATGGTCTCGCAGATCACCGACAGCGGCGGTGACGTGCTGAAGGACTACGACGACGAGGCGGGCGGCAAGCAGATCGTCAGCTCCTCGACCGCGGAGCAGTTGCAGTCCGCGATGGAGACGGTCGTCAAGGACGGCACGGGCACGAACGCGCTGATCGACGGCGTGACGGTGGGCGGCAAGACGGGCACGGCCCAGCACGGCGAGAACAACAGCAAGACGCCGTACGCCTGGTTCACGTCGTACGGCAAGTCCGACAGCACGGGCAAGGAGGTCGCCGTGGCGGTGGTGGTCGAGCAGTCGGACGCGGCACGGTCGGAAGTGAGCGGCAACGGGCTGGCGGCGCCGGTGGCGAAGGCCATGATGGAAGCGGCGTTGAAGAACTAGGGGGTTCTCTGCGCGATCGGCCGCGGGTTTCGTCGTGGCTGGTCGCGCAGTTCCCCGCGCCCCTTACGGGGCGCTTCACTCACGGTGTTACTTCACACCCAGCACCTGCTCCACCGGATCAATCGCGAAGTACACCAGGAACAACGCCGAAACGGCCCACAGCAGCCAGTTGACCTCCTTCGCCTTCCCCAGCACCGCCTTGATCACGACGTACGCCAGGAACCCCGCCCCGATGCCGTCCGTGATGGAGTAGGTGAACGGCATCGCGGCGATCGTCAGGAACGCCGGGATCGCGATCTCGTACTTGTCCCAGTCGATGTGCTTGACGTGGGTCATCATCAGGAAGCCCACGGCGATCAGCGCGGGCGCAGCCGCCTGGAGCGGGACGATGGTGAGCAGCGGTGTGAGGAACAGGGCCAGGCCGAACAGGCCGCCGGTGACGAGGTTGGCGAACCCGGTGCGCGCGCCCTCCCCCACCCCCGCCGCCGACTCGATGTACGCCGTGTTCGAGGAGGCCGAGCCGAGGCCGCCGGCCACCGCCGCCGCGCCGTCGATGAACAGCACCCGCCCGATGCCCGGCACCTGCCCCTGGTCGTCGAGCAGCCCGGCCTCCGCGCTGATGCCGACGATCGTGCCCATGGCGTCGAAGAAGTCGGACAGGATCAGGGTGAAGACCAGCAGTACGGCCGTCAGCACACCGGCCTTGCCGAAGCCGCCGAACAGGCTGAAGTGACCGACGAGCCCGAAGTCGGGCGTGCCCACGATCTTGTCGGGGATCTTCGGCGTGGTCAGGCCCCAGCTCTTGACGTCGGCGGCGGAGTTGATGACGATCGCCACGACGGTCATCGTGACGATGCTGATCAGGATCGCCCCCTTCACCTTGCGCGCGACCAGCGCGATGGTCAGGAGCACGCCAACACAGAAGACGAGCACGGGCCAGCCGGTGAGCCGGCCGACGGCACCCAGCTGCACCGGCACGGTGGTGTCCGCGGCGTCCGGGATCCGGCTGACGAAACCCGCGTCGACGAAGCCGATGAACGCGATGAACAGGCCGATGCCGACGCCGATCGCCTGCTTCAGCTGTTGCGGGATGGCGTTCATGATCGCCTTGCGCAGGCCGGTCAGGACGAGCACACAGATCAGCAGGCCTTCGAGGACGACCAGGCCCATCGCGTCGGACCAGCTCATCAGCGGCGCCAACTGGAAGGCCACGACCGCGTTGAGGCCGAGTCCGGCGGCGATGGCGAGGGGCAGGTTGCCGCCGACACCCATGATGACCGTCATCACACAGGCCACCAGCGCGGTGGCGGTGACGAGTTGGCCGGTGTCGAGGGTGTGGCCGAACTTGTCCTTGGCGCTGCCGAGGATGATGGGGTTCAGGACAAGGATGTAGGCCATGGTGAAGAACGTGGCGAAGCCGCCGCGTATCTCACGGCCGAAGGTGGATCCTCGTTCGGAGATCTTGAAGAACCGGTCGACGCCGTTCCCGGCAGGTGGCGCGGCCCCCTGCGGCCGGGCCGCCTTCTGCGTCTCGGACATGGTCGTACTCCTCGTCCCCTGAGCGTGCGTGTGCGGATGCTGGCTGGATTGTTCCCGCGCTGAACCTGTTTCAGGTTTTTCCCGTGTTACGGAATCACCCTCGGTGTGGTTCGGTGGACCACACCGCGTCCGGCCCCTCGCACGAAACACATCGAACCCCCGTACGACGCACACGAAATGATCACTGCTACGCTCCGGATCTCGCCGGAACGTTCCTCCGGATACTCACAAGCCACCGCATGTCATCTACATGACACAGAATCCCTGACAGAAGAGGTCACCCGTGGGCTCAGTCGTCGACGACGCCGCCTCCGTGGAGTTCCATGCCTTCTTCGAACGCCACTACGCCGAACTCTCCCGTCTCGCCCATCTGCTGACCGGTGAGGCGGACGCCGCCGACGACCTGGCCGCCGACGCCCTGCTGGCGCTGTGGCACCGCTGGGACCGGGTGCGGGCCGCCGACCACCCGGTCGCCTACGCCCGGGGGGTCGTCGCCAACCTGGCCCGCACCCGTATCCGCAGTGCCGTGCGCGAGCGGCGCCGGATCGCCCTGTTCTGGTCGCACCGCGAGGAGACCGCCGAGAACCCGGACGTCGCCGGAGTGGTCGACGTGCAGGGGGCGCTGCGCCGGCTGCCGTTCCGCAAGCGGGCGTGTGTGGTGCTCCGGCACGCGTTCGACCTGTCGGAGAAGGACACCGCGCTCGCCCTGGGGATCTCGGTGGGTACCGTTAAGAGCCAGACGTCGAAGGGCATGGCGGAGCTGCAGCGGCTGCTCGGCGACTCGCGGGGTGTTCCGCAGAGGGTGCACGCCGCGATGGCGCCGCGGACCGGTGAGAGCGGAGGAAGGAACCGATGAGGCAGCAGGACGTGCACGACGAGCTGCGCGCCCGGCTGCACGAGGCGGCCGAGGCGCACGAACCCGACCGCGCCCGCATCCTGGCCCGGGTCGAGCGGGGCATGGCCGCGCAGGCCCGCCCGAACCATCGCGCCACCCTTCCGCCCGTGTTCGGCTGGGTCCGGGTGGTCTCCGCCACGGCCGCGGTCGCCGCGGTCCTCGGGGTCGGCGGCTACGCGGTCGCCTCGGCCGTGAAGGAAACGCCCACCGAGAAGACGGTCGCGGTCTCGCCGACGCCCTTGTCGTCCCCGGACGCGACCAGCCGCCCGCCGTCCCGCACAGCCACCCCGCCGGCTTCCGGGGTGCCCTCGAAGAACACGTCTCCCAGGGCGAGTTCGACGCCGTCGTCGACCCCGGAGGCCTCCGCCACCCCCGCGGCACCCGTCGCGAAGGGCGAGGAGGACGGCCCGCTCTGGTCGGACGGCTCGGTGGACCCGCACAGCAACGACTTCTGGGCACAGTCCAACGTGACCCTGAAGACCTCCGGGCAGCTGACGGCACTCACCGTCCAGCTGAAGGTGGCCCAGACAGGCGGGGTGTCCGACGCCGGAGCCTGGCGCTCGCTGCCGGAGACCGACTTCACGCAGTCGGTCACCGAGCAGGACGGCTTCCTCGTCTACACGTGGACGCTCAAGCCGGGCAGCAAGGTAGCGGTCGGCGAGTGGGTGTTCGCGGGCCAGTACAACCACAAGCAGGGCGGCCGCGACGCGAAGAACGACACCTACACGATCACCGGCACGGTGGCCGGCAAGCAGTACGCGGTGACGGGCGACTTCGCGACGCACACGACAGCCGACGGCGACTCATAGGGAAACGGCGCCACTCCGCGCCCCGTCAGGGGCGCTGGGGGTACCCCCGGCCGAAGGTTGGGGGAGGAACTGCGCGACCAGCCACAACGAACCCGCGGCCTCAGTTCATGGTCGCCCCGATGGCGGTGGAGCCCGTAGTCAGGAACGTGGTCGCCGGCAGCGAGCCGTCGGAGCCACGCGCCCCGTACGCACTACTCGCGTCGGTGGACTTGAACGCGGGCGTGCCCACCCCGCCGTCCCAGCTGTTCGCCGCGGACACCGCCCTGGACCCCAGCTTGTCCGCCCCGCCCTTGTCGCCCACCGCGAGGTTCCGTGCCAGCCGGGCCTTGCCGGTCTCGAAGAAGAACCCGGCCTGGGCGTTCGCGTAGGCCGTGTTGCGGTTCAGGACGATCGCCCCGGTGTTGGAGTTCTCGGTGAACCCGTTCAGCGTGTTGTCCCAGGCCGCGTTGTCGTTGACGACGTGCGCGACGGCGACGCCCCCGCCGCCCAGCTTGAACCCGTTGCCGTTGCCCTCGAACGCGGAGTCGTTCCAGCGGTTCTTGCCGTTGCCGAAGGCCCAGCTGTGCTCGATCCGGACGGGGGACGAGAACTGCCACAGGTCAAGACCGTCGTCCGAGTTGTCGTACAGACGCGCGCCGGTCACCTTGTTGCCCGTGCCCGAGCCGAACTTGATGGCGATGCCGTCGGCGTTCTGCCCGTGCCCGGCCTTGTCGTAGTTGCCGTAACTGTCCAGGTTCTGGACGAGGTTGTTCACCGTGTTGTCGCCGCGCAGCGTGAACCCGGAGTCGCCGTTGTCCGCGGTGACGAGGTTCCTGAAGATCCCGCCCGTGGACGAGGTGGCGACGAAGCCCTGGGCCGGGGAGTTCTGGAAGGTGAGGTCCTGGACGGTCCAGTAGCTGCCGTAGATCCCGGTGAGCCACTGGCCGGCGGGCAGCTTGGAGCCGTCGATCCTGACCTTCTCGCCGCTGTATGCCTTGAGCGTGATGCGGTTGGAACTCGTGCCGCTGACGGTCGACTTGAGGGTGACCGTCGGGTAGTAGGTGCCCGCACGCACCTGGATGACGGCACCGGCGGTGGCGTTCGCGACGGCCGACTGCAGTTGCGCCGTGGTGGAGACGGTGACCGTGCTGGTGGCGGCCTGGGCACCGCCGTTCGACAGGCCGAGGTAGACGCCTCCCGCCCCCGCGGCGACGGCCACCGCCGCGGCGATCGAGAGGGTACGCGTCCTGCGGTGGCGTCCGGTGCTGAAGCGCACTGGCCGTTCCTTTCCTTGGCGTCCTTGACGTGCAGGACGTGTTCGACGAGGGAGCGAAACGGGCCGGAGGGGCCGCCCCGGCCCGTTTCTGTCTCCCAGTCGCCGCCGCGGCCGGAAAGGGTTGCCGACTTTCTCGGCTACGACACGAAGTACGTCGGGTTCGGCAGCTTGTACGTGCGGTTCGCGTAACCGCCGTCCAGGTCCGAGTACTGGTCGCCGAAGTTGGCGACGACGTCGTACCCGAGGTCGTCCTCGATGTGCTTGCGCGTACCGGACTTGTACTGCACGGTCGTGCAGGTCCAGGTGCCAGGGGTGGCGCAGGCGCTCAGGTAGGACGGCGGGTTGGCCTTGTCCTTGAGGAACATGTGGGCCGCGTCGAGGTTGACGTCGGCGCCGATCTTCTTCAGGTTCTCGACGGCGGCGGTGCGCTGCGCCTCACTGAGCCCGGAGTTGTAGAAGACCTCGACGCCCTGGCTCTTCGCGTACTGGACCAGCTCGGCGCTGCCGAACACGCCAGGCCGGTCGGCCTTGTTGACGTAGTCGGCCCACGTGGTCGAGTTGTACGTGTAGTTGTAGCGCTTCTCGTAGTCGAGGCTGAGCAGCAGCGTGTCGTCGATGTCGAAGACGACCGCGGGCTTCTTGCCGTGGCGGTGCGCCTTGCGCGCGGCCCGGTCGATGTAGGTCTTGGCGTCCGCGTCGATGCGGGCCAGGTCCTTGGCGTAGGGGCTGGTCGGCGAGGCCTGGTAGACGCCGTTGGCGTCGGCGGCGGTGCCGTAGTAGGTGTCGATGTCCTTCACCAGGAGCCCGATGTTGTACGGCTCGTGGGTGGAGTTCGCGGTCGACTGGCCGGCCGTGGCGGCACCGGCGCCGTAGAGGGCACCGCCGGCGACCGCACACACGGTGGCGATCGCGGCGAGACGAAGTGACTTATGCATGACAGGGTTTCTACGCGCGTCACCCGGGTGGGCGCGAGACCCGTTGCCTGATCGATATCTCATCGGCGGGCAAAAAACAGGTCAAGCGCCCTGGAGGGAGTCCTTCCGTTTCTCCGGTTCAGTTCATGGTGGCCCCGATGGTCGTGCTCCCCGTCGTCAGGAATGTGGTGGCCGGCAACGAGCCGTCCGACTGGCGGGAGTTGTACGTCGTCGAGGCGTCCGTCGACTTGAAGGCCGGGGTGCTGATGCCGCTGTCCCAGTTGTTGCCGGCGGACACCACCGAGGAGCCCTTGCTGACCAGCCCGCTGCCGTTGCCCACCGCGAGGTTCTTGCCGAGGCGAGCCGCGCTGGTGGCGAAGTAGTAGCCCCAGTTGCCGTTGGCGTAGGCGGTGGTGCGGTTGATGACGAGCGCGCCGGTGTTGGAGTTCTCGGTGAACCCGTTGCCGGCGTTGCCCCAGGCGGCCGAGTTGTTGACGACGTGCGCGACCACCTCGCCGTCGCCGCCCAGCTTGTAGCCGTTGCCGTCCCCGGCGAACGCCGAGTCGCTCCAGCGGTTGACGCCGTTGCCGAAGGCCCAGGTGTGCTCGACGGTGACCGGCGAGGAGAAGGACCAGAAGTCGATCCCGTCGTCCGAGTTGTTGTACGTCCGTGCCCCGGTGATCAGGTTCCCGGTCCCGGAGCCGAACTTGACTGCGATCCCGTCGGCGTTCTCCCCGTGGGTGGCCGCGTCGTAGTTGCCGTACGAGTCGATGTTCCTGACGGTGTTGTTGACCGTCCCGTCCCCGGTGAGCGTGAAGCCGGAGTCGCCGCCGTTGATGGTCTTGATGTTGCTCCAGTCGGTGCCGGTGCAGGACTGGCAGACCACCGCGCTGTCCGGGGAGTTCTGGAAGGTGATGTCGGAGACGTTCCAGTAGTCCGCGGTCAGTTTGAAGATCCAGGAGCCGGAGGGCAGCGAGGAGCCGTCGATCTTGACCGTCTCCGAGCCGTACGCGGTGAGCGTGACCGGCGCGGCGGAGGTGCCGTTGACCGTGGACTGGAGGGTGGCCGTCGGGTAGTACGTGCCGCCGCGGACCTGGATGACCTCACCGGCGGTGGCGTTGAGGATGGCGTTGGACAGGTCGGTGGAGTTGCTGACCACGACGGTGGCCGCGTGCGCCGGGGTGGCGATCACGGCGAGTCCCAGCGATGCCGTGGTCACCGCGAGCGCGGTGAGGGTGCTGATTCGACGCATGACGTGCGGGTCCTTTCGTCGATCAGGAGAAGCGGACGGGATTCCAGTCGCCGAGGTAGGTCGCGGGGGTGTGCGACGCGGCCTCGGCGTCGGTGAGCTGGGGCCGGTTCTCTGGGACGGTGATCACCGCGCCCGGCCCGGAGTTGCGGTACTCGGCGAACCGCATGGACTGCCAGGGGTAGGCGTCCCGCATGTTCGTGTAGGGCGCGACGGGGTCGATCCCGGGGCCGATGAGACTGTTCCGCACGACCAGCGAGGGCCAGGCGGTGGTCTCGTACGTCGGCACCCAGGGCCGCGCCAGCTTGTACGCCCCGTCCTCCGCGCCGGAGGAGAACCGGCAGCGGACGGCGAGGAACCCGTGCGGGTTGGCACGGGCGGTCGAGGGGGCGAACACCATGCCCTTGGGGGTGAAGGTCACGTCCCGTTGCAGGGTGCGGAAGTGGCAGTGGGCGTACACCGCGGTGGCCCGCCCGAAGACGAAGTCGACGTCGCCCTCGATATGGCAGCGGTGGAAGAACTGCCGGCCGAAGGTGCCGAGTTCGGTGGTGTCGGCGAACAGGGTGTCCTGGTGGGCGAGGAACCGTACGTTCTCGACATGGGTGCGGTCCCCGGTCAGGTAGGCGGCGACGGCCTGGGTCCCGGTGATGTCCGGGTGGTCGGCGCGCAGCCAGTCGTTGGCGAGGGTGAGGTCGCGCACCCGGAGCCCGGCGGCGGCCGAGGTGAAGGTGGCCGAGCCGGCCGTGCCGTAGGTCCCCGAACCGTCCGGTCGCCGCGTCCCGTTGGCGTTGTCGTGGACGATGACCGCGGCCCGGGGATCGCGGCTCGCGCCCCGCAGCGTCAGCTCCTCCCTGTCGGCGGGCACGTTGACGACTTCGCGGTACGTCCCCGGGTGGACGACGATCGTCCAGCCGGGGCCGGGCACCGCGTCCACGGCCGCCTGGACGGAGTCACCGGGCCGGACGTGCAGGGTGCGGCGCTCGCCGGTGAAGGCCGAGGCCGATCCCATGGCCAGCGCGGCCGCTCCGGCGGCGAGGAGTGCGCGTCGGGTCGGCACGTCAGCACTCCTTCCACGGGGTCCAGTCGCCGAGATAGGTCTCCCGGGTCGCGGACCGGGCCTGTTCGGCGGTGAGCTGGGGCCGGCTCCCGGGGACGGTGATCGCCGCGCCGGGCCCGGAGTTGCGGTACTCGGCGAAGCGCTGGCCCTGCCAGGGGAAGGCGTCCGACATGTTGGTGTAGGGGGCGACGGCGTCGATGCCCGGGCCGAGCCAGGAGTCGCGGACGACGAGCGAGGGTCGGGCCGTGGTGTCGGAGCTGGGCACCCAGGGGCGGGCCAGCTTGTAGGCGGCCTGCGGGACCGCGCCGCTGATCCGGCTCCGGCTGACCAGGTAGCCGTACGGGTTGGCGTTCGCCGTCGAGGGGGCGAGGACGAACCCGTAGGGGGCGGCCGCCAGGTCGGTACGGTCCAGGGTGCGGAAGTGGCACCCCTCGTACACCGCCGTGGCCCGCCCGAAGACGAAGTCGACGTCGCCCTCGGCATAGCAGTGCGCGAAGTACTGCCGGGCGAAGACGCCGAGGGCCGTCGAGTCGGCGTACAGGGTGTCCTGGTGGCCGAGGAACCGGCAGTGGTGGAAGGCACTGCGATCGCCCTGCACCTTGAGGGCCACCGCCTGGGTGCCGGTGATGTCGGGGTGGTCGGCGCGCAGCCAGTCGTTGGCGAAGGTGATCCAGCGGGCGGTGAAGCCGTCGGCCTGCACGGTGGTGGTGGCGGAGCCGGTGGTGCCGTACGTCCCGCCGCCGGGCCTGGGGGTGCCGGCCGCGTTGTCGTGGACGATGACGACGTCCCGCGGGTTCTCGGTGGCGCCGATCCAGGTGGCCTCGGTGCGGGTGGTGTCGACGGCGACCGTCTCCCGGTAGCCGCCCGGGGCGAGGACCAGCGTCCAGCCGCTGCCGGTGGCCGCGGTCACGGCGGCCTGGACGGTGGTGAAGTCGCCGCGGCCGTGCGGGTCGACGTACAGGGTCCGCGGGGTGCGGCGGCGCTCCGGGGAGCCGTACCGCCCGAAGGGGCGAGGGGTGGCGTGCGCGGGGAGGGCGGCCAGTGCGAGCGCGGCGCCCGCCCCGGCGCCCGCCAGCAGGACACCCCGTCTGGACAGGGGGAGGTGGAGCGAGGACATGCGGGTGCTCCTCGAAGAGGGAGAGGGGTGGCGGTACTCCTTGCCGTGGGGGGTGGGGCCGGGGCGGACCGCGTCGAGCGCCCCGGCCGCGACGGACGCGCGTCAGCGCAGGTGACCGGCGCCCGCGCCGCAGTCGACGATGCGCGGCACGGCCGGAGCCGGATCGACCTTCGTCCGCAGGGTCGGGGTCCAGGTCGAGCCAGCCGTCAGGATCTCCGCCGGGATCTGCGCGTTGTGGACGGCGATCAGGTCCGTCGGCTCACCGTTGACGTAGTTGTCGTCGGCGGTGAGCGTCGACTCGTTCCACTTCTTCAGGATCGAGCCGGCCCTGACGGTGTCGGGCAGGGTGAACGCGTTGTGTTCCGCCACGAGTTGGGACTCGATGCCGATGCCGTAGCTGTAGCCGTAGCCGTCCTCGGCGACGAAGTGGTTGTTGTAGGAGTCGACCTGCCCGAACCGCACCCGGGGCGCCCGCTCCACCAGGTTGCTGAACAGGTTGTGGTGGAAGGTGACCTTGAGGTGCCCCCGGTCGACGGCCGCGGTGGACGCGCTGTCGCTGTTGCCGATGAGGATCGTCTTGTCGTGGTCCGCGAAGACGTTCCAGGAGGCCGTGACGTAGTCGGCGCCCTTGACGATGTCCAGTTCGCCGTCGTGCTGTTCGTAGATCCGCCCGAAGTAGTACGGCAAGGTGCGGTCCGGGTGGTCGCCGTCGGTGAACGTGTTGTGGTCCATCCACACGTGGGTGGACCCGTAGACGACCGCGCTGTCGTACTCGGAGTTCCAGTTGCCGTCCGCGGTGTCGGTCGGGTCCCACTGCGGGAAGCAGTCGAGGGGGCTCTCGAAGGTCAGGTTGCGGACGATGACGTTGTCGACGGCCTTGATCTGCAGGCTGGCGCCCTTGAAGCCGGCGTCCTTGCCGATGCCGACGATGGTGGTGTCGGCCGGGACGTACGCCTTGATGTAGGCGTCCTGGGCGGCCTGGGAGGCGCGGCGCAGCCCTTCCGGACTGTCGTCGGGCTCGTTGTCGAGGTTGGTGGAGTGCCCCCAGGCCTCGGGTGAGTACTTGGCGAGGTAGGCGTCGAAGTCGTAGCCGGGCACGGCGAACGAGTCGCAGCTCGGCCCGTCGGCGTCGATCGTCCCCTCGACTCTGATGATCTTCGGCGCGCTGCCGCCGTCGGCGAGGGCGGCCTTGAACCCGTCCCAGGTGGTGACGGTGTAGACGTGCGCGGCGTCGGCGGCGGACCCGCCGGTGGTCCCGGTGGTGGCCGCGCCCCAGCCGTCGTTCGCGGCCGGCACCTGCCGGTCGAGCGCGACCCGGTGGGCTCCGGCGGCCTGGGCGTTTCCGGTCACGGCCAGCACCAGAGCCGTGCAGCCCACGGCTGCGATCATGACGCGTCCATGACATCTCTGTTTACGCACTGTGCGGGTCTCCTCAGCTTGCGGGTGGCCAGGTGATCCAGGACGTGGGGATGTCCTTGTGCAGCCGGATGACGTCGTGCCGGGCCAGCACCCGGGTGCGCAGCAGCTCCTGCGCGACGAGCCGGGCCACGGCGATGGCCCCCGGCGGGTTGAAGTGCGTGTTGTCCTGCTCGGTGTCCGTCCAGTTGAAGTACGTCTTGGTCGCCTCCACCCCGAGCGACTGCCACAGCGCGAGCGACAGCGCCTCGACGTCGAGCAGCGCGACGCGTTCCCGAGCGGCGAGTGCGCGCATCGCCGCCGGGTAGTCGCCGTGGGTCGGCACGGCGTTTCCGCCTGCGTCGAACCGCCGGCGCTCGACGGGCGTGGCGAGAACCGGCCGGGCGCCGTGCGCACGGGCGCCTTCGACGTAGAGCCGCAGGTAGTCCTGGTAGGTGGTCCAGGGCTCGGTGTACCGGGTGGGATCGTCGCTCTTCTCGTCGTTGTGCGCGAACTGGACGACCAGCAGATCGTGCGGCCGGATGGTGGCGAGGACGGCGTCGAGCCGCCCCTCGTCGACGAAGCTCTTGGAACTACGACCGTTGACGGCTTGGTTGGAGACGGCGATCTCCTCCCGGAGAAAGAAGGGAAGGGCCATTCCCCATCCGGTCTCGGGAGCCGCGTCGGCGAATTTCTGGGCGGCGGTGGAGTCTCCGGCGATGTAGAGAGTGCGATGGTTCCTGTCGGGAGCACGGCCGACAAAAGGAACGGCGGCAAGGGCCGCGGAAGTTACCTGTCTGCGCGTAAGGGACACGTGCGTCGCCTTCCAAACAAGGGACGAGGTTTCTTACCCAGGGGCGCGGGGAACTGCGCGACCAGCCACGAAAAACCCGCAGCCCCCCACAGCCGCAACCACCCGAGCTCTCAGTGATGTGCCTTCCAGTCCGCCTGAGCCTTGTCGAGCTGGTCGGCCAGCGTGTCCAGGAACTCCTTCGCCGTCATCTTCCCGAGCAGCACCTTCTGGAAGTTCGGCTCGTTGTCGGCCTTGGAAATGGTGTTCCAGTCCGGCAGGTAGTAAGGAAGCTGCACGATCTTGGTCGACGCCCCGTTCAACGCCTCGGCGGCCAGCTTCGTCGGCTCCGACGCCTGGACCCAGGCATCCTGCGCGGCCTCGTTGTTCGCCGGCACCTGCCCCGCCGACTCGTTCCACTTGCTGTCGGCCTCGTGCGAGGCGGCGAACTCGACGAACTTCCAGGCGGCGGCCTTGTTCTTGCCGGACTTGAAAAGGCCGAGACCGTCCACGGGGTTGGAGACCTGCACCCGGGTGCCGTCGTCCAGCGTCGGATTCGGAATCCCCTTGAACTTCCCGCTCAGCGCCTTCTCGTGGTCGGCATAGGAACCGAGGTTGTGGCTCAGCATCCCGATCGTGCCGGAATCCCACTGCGCGACCATCTTGGTGAAGTCGTTGTTGACGTCGGCGGACGGGGTGTCCTTCTTGTACAGCCCGACGTACTTCTCAAGGGCGGCGACGTTCTCGGGATCGTTGACGGTGGTCCTGTCACCGTTCCAGAAGGAGGTGATCCCGCTCTGCCCGTACATGGCGTCCAGCGCCTGGGCGATGGATCCCTCGCCGCCCCGGATGGTGTACCCGAACCTGTTCTTCGCCTGGTCGGTGAGTTTGCCGGCGGCCGCGTAGAACTTCGTCCAGGTGGTCGGCGGGTCCAGCTCGGCCGCGCTGAACAGATCGGTCCGGTACCAGAGCGTGCCGTTGTTCGCGGAGGTGGGCACGGAGTACGTCTTTCCGTCGCCGCCCGCGGACTTCACGCTGTCCAGGAACTTCTCGTTGAGCTTGCCGTTCAGCGCGCTCTTCGCGAGCCGGCTGTCCAGCGGCTCCAGCGCCCCCTGCGCGGCGATCTCCGCGAGCATCGCGGTGCCGACCCCGCCGACGTCGGGCAGCCCGCCGCCCTGGATGGCGGTGTCGTACTTGGACTGGACACTGGCCGCGGGCACCCCGACGTACTTGACCTTGATGTCGGGGTTCTGCTTCTCGAAGTCGGCGATGATCTCCTTCCAGACGTCGGTGCGGACACCGCCGTTGTTGTCCCAGAAGGTGATCGTGCCCTTCCCGGAGCCCTCGCCGCCCTTGTCCCCCGCGCTGCCGCTGCCGTCGTCACCGCAGGCGGTGGCGGTCAGCACGAGTACGGAACCCAGGGCGACGGCGATGGCCGCGCGCCTGCTTCTGCGGATGCTGCTCTTCATTGATCGGCTCTCTTCTGTCTCTTCTTCGGGTCGCTTCGTCGGGATCCAGCGGAGAAAGGGAGCTGTGGAGTGGTGAGGAGACGGCGCCCGCGGCAGCAGGCCGTCCGTCAGCTGTGCGCCTCGTTCGGCGGTGCCCAGGGGGCGCCGAGCTCGGAGTAGAGGGAGAGGGTGTCGGCGCAGGCCGCGACCAGTGCGTCGATGCCGGTCACCACCCGGCGCTCCGCCTCGGGCAGATAGCGCCAGGCGTCGGCGGGCAGCGCGGCCGGGTCGCCGGCCAGCCGGATCGCTTCGACGACCTTCATGAAGGCGCCGGTCGCGTCCGGCTCCACCAGCAGGGCGGCGCCGGTGGTGAGATGGTCGGCAAGGTTCTCCAGCAGGTCCGTGCTGCCGTACTCGATCTCCTCCGGGCCGTGGCCCGCCCGCTGCACCAGCACCCGGTCCTGCTTGTACCAGTGGGTGATCCGGCCACCGGTGCCGTGCACCAGGACGTACGGGTCTCCCGGCTCCTCGGCGCAGAGCGTGGCGGCGACCGTGACCGGGCCGCGCGCGGTGGTGACGCGGACGCAGGAGGTGTCGTCGGACTCGATGTCGTTGGCGCGCAGCAGCTCGGTCTCGATACCGGTGACGTCCTCGGCGCGGTCGGTGCCGAGCAGGGCCAGGCCGGTGGCGACGGCGTGCGCGAGGGGGTTGGTGAGGACCCCGTCCACGACGTCGACGCCGTTCAGCCGCCGCTTGCCGGCCCAGGGCGCCCGCCGGTAGTAGGACTCCGGGCGGGCCCAGGCACCCGCGCCGCCCACTCCCACCACGTCACCGATGGCGCCCTCCGCGATCAGCCGCCGGATCGCGGGCACGGCGTGCGAGCCCAGCGACTGGAAGCCGATCTGGCAGGCCACGCCGGCCTTGGCGACCCCGTCGGCCATCCGCCGGAACTCGGCGTACGACGGCGCCGGCGGCTTCTCGAGGAGCACGTGCACGCCCCGCTCGGCGGCCGCCAGGGCCAGGTCCGTGTGGGTGGGGATCGGTGTGCAGATCACGGCGATCCGTGCGCCGGTCGCATCGAGCAGGGCGCCGAAGTCGGCGGACTGGGCGGGCTGCCCGAGCCCCTCCGGGAGCTCGTCCGCGTCCAGCGGGGTCAGCTCGCAGATCCCGGCGAGCCGTACGACGCCCTGCTCCTGGAGCCGGCGGATGTTCTCCAGGTGCCAGCGGCCGTGGCCGCGCGCGCCCGCCAGGACGAGGTCGATGGTCATGGGGTCCTCCCTGCGTCGTCGATCTTTGCGTGCAGGGTAAGCGTTTGCCCCGGGCCGCCCGTGAGGTGTCTCATCCCTTCACCGCCCCCGCGCTGAAGCCGGTGATCAGCCACTTCTGGATGAAGGCGAAGACGATCACGACGGGTACGGCGGCGATGATCCCGCCCGCGGCCAGCGCGCCCAGGTCCACGCTGTCGGAGCTCATCAGGGTGTTGAGGCCGACGGGGATGGTCTGCTTGCTCTGGTCCGACAGGAACATCAGGGCGAACAGGAAGTGGTTCCAGGCGTGCACGAAGGCGAAGGAGCCGACCGCGATCAGCCCGGGCCGCAGCAGCGGCAGGACGACGATCCGGAAGGCGGTGAGCCGGTTGCAGCCGTCGACCCAGGCCGCTTCCTCCAGGGAGTACGGCACGTTCCGGATGAAGCCGCTGATCAGGATCATCGACAGCGGGAGCTGGAAGACGGTCTCGGCAATGATCACACTGCCGAGAGAGTTGATCATCTGGAGCCGGGCGAAGATCTGGAAGAGCGGGACGAGGAGCAGCGCGCCCGGCACGAACTGGGAGCAGAGCAGGGCGAGCATGAAGCCGCGCTTGAGCCGGAAGTCGAAGCGGGCGAGGGCATAGCCGCCGGCCAGCGCGACGACCGTGGTCAGCACCAGGGTCGAGACCCCGACGTAGACGCTGTTGGTGAAGTAGGTGCCGAAGCTGCGCTCGGTCCACACCTTCCGGAAGTGGTCGAAGGTGACCGGCCAGGGGACGAGGGAGGTGGAGCCGGCCGGGCGGAGGGCGAAGAGCAGGATCCAGTAGAAGGGGATCAGGGTGAAGAGGAGGTAGATCCCGAGGGGGAGGTAGATCTGCCGGCGGGGGACCTCGTCCCAGGCGCGGCGCTTCTTCCCGGGCCGGACGGGCTCGGACACGACGGACTCGGCCGCGGGGGCGATCTCGGTGATCACTTCGCCTCGCCTCCGAACTTGCTCAGCCGCAGGTAGACGACGGAGCAGAAGAGCAGGATCACGAAGGCCACCGTGGTCAGTGCGGACGCGTAGCCGAAGTTGTGGGCGTCGACGCTGGTGTTGGCGATGTAGAGGGGAAGGGTCGTCGTCTCCCCCGCCGGACCGCCTCCGGTCAGGGTGTAGAGCAGGTCGACGTTGTTGAACTCCCACACCGCCCGCAGCAGCGTGGACAGGACGATGGCGTCCTTGAGGTGCGGCAGGGTGATGTGCCAGAACTGCTTGAGGCGGCTCGCCCCGTCGACTTCCGCCGCCTCGTACAGGTCCTTGGACACGGACTGGAGGTCGGCGAGGATGAGGATCGCGAAGAAGGGGACGCCCCGCCAGAGGTCGGCGACGACGGCCGCCGGAAAGACGGTCGAGGTGTCGGAGAGCCAACTGGTGCCGTAGGACCCGATCCCCGCGTCGGCGAGATAACGCGTGATGCCCGTCTGGGAGTTGTAGAGCAGCACCCAGATCGCCGAGGTCAGCACACCGGAGACCGCCCACGGCGAGAAGACCAGTGCCCGTCCCAACGCCCGCCCCGCGAAGGTCTGGTTGACGATCAGCGCGAGCGCGAGCCCGAACAGCAGCTGCAACCCGACTTCCACCACGACCCACTTGGCGCTGAAGGTCAGTGTGTCCCAGAACTGCGGGTCGTGCGCGAAGGCCTGCGTGAAGTTGCCGAAGCCCGCGAAGCCGTTCCGCCAGGGCTTGGTCGGGTTGTAGTTCTGCAGGCTGTAGTAGAAGACGCTGAGCACCGGGTAGGCGATGAAGCCCAGCATCAGCAGGGCCGCCGGGGCGATCAGCAGGTACGGCAGCCTGCGCGGCGTCGCGGAGGCACGGCGCGGCCGGGGTGGCGCGGGCGGTTTCGCCACGGCTGCGGCTTGGGCCATGACCTGTTCTCCGTTCGCAGTGGGGCACTTACAGTGAGTGCAGGAAGCGCTTGCTAGATGCACGTGGTTGAAGCGCTTCGACGATCGTCAGAGAGAGTCAGCCCGCGTACGGGTCGGGCACTTCTCCCGGCCGGGCCAGGAACTCGAAGTCGCAGCCGGTGTCGGCCTGGGTGATCTGCTGGTCGTAGAGCGCGCCGTAGCCGCGCCCGTACCGCGGGGGCGGCGGCGTCCACGCGGCCCGACGGCGCGCCAGCTCCTCGTCGTCCACGTCGAGCCGGAGGGTGCGGGCCGCGACGTCGAGGGTGACGGAGTCCCCGGTGCGGACGAGTGCGAGGGGTCCGCCGACGTACGACTCCGGCGCGATGTGCAGCACGCAGGCGCCGTAACTGGTGCCGCTCATCCGGGCGTCGGAGATCCGCACCATGTCCCGCACGCCCTGCTTGAGGAGGTGGTCGGGGATGGGCAGCATGCCGTACTCGGGCATGCCGGGGCCGCCCTTGGGCCCGGCGTTGCGCAGGACGAGCACGCTGTCGGCGGTGATGCCCAGCGACGGATCGTCGATGGTGCGCTGCATGGTCCGGTAGTCGTCGAAGACGACCGCCGTTCCGGTGTGCTTGAGCAGGTGGGGCTCGGCGGCGATGTGCTTGATGACCGCGCCGTCCGGGCAGAGGTTGCCGCGCAGCACCGCGACTCCGCCTTGGGCTGCCACCGGGTTGGACCGCGGCCGGATGACGTCGTCGTCGTGCACCCGGGCGCCGGCGAGCTGCTCGCGGTAGGTGTCGTACGACACCGTGGGCCGGTCCAGGTGGAGCAGGTCGGGGATGCGGGAGAGGAAGCCGGGGAGGCCGCCCGCGAAGTGGAAGTCCTCCATGAGGTACCGCCGGCCGCCGGGGCGGACGTTGGCGAGGACGGGCACGGTGCGGGCGATGCGGTCGAAGTCGTCGAGGGTGAGCCGCACCCCCGCGCGTCCGGCCATGGCGATGAGGTGGATGACGGCGTTGGTGGAGCCGCCCAGCCCGAGGACGGTGGTGACGGCGTCCTCGAAGGCCTCGGGGGTGAGGAGCCGGGAGAGCCTGAGGTCCCGGTGGACGAGTTCGACGACGCGCATCCCGGATCTGGCGGCCATCCGGTCGTGCCCGGAGTCGACGGCCGGGATGCTGGACGCGCCCGGGACGGTCACGCCGAGCGCCTCGGCGGCGGCGGTGAGGGTGGAGGCGGTCCCCATGGTCATGCAGTGACCGGGCGAGCGGGCGAGCCCGCTCTCCAGCTCCGCCATCTCGCAGTCGCCGATGAGACCGGCGCGCTTGTCGTCCCAGTACTTCCACATGTCGGTGCCGGAGCCGAGGACCTCGCCCCGCCAGTGCCCGGGGAGCATGGGGCCCGCGGGCACGAAGACGGTGGGCAGGTCGACGGAGGCCGCGCCCATGAGGAGCGCCGGGGTGGACTTGTCGCAGCCGCCCATCAGCACGGCCCCGTCGACCGGGTACGACCGCAGCAGTTCCTCGGTCTCCATGGCGAGGAGGTTGCGGTAGAGCATGGGGGTCGGCTTCTGGAAGGTCTCCGAGAGGGTGGCGACCGGGAACTCCAGCGGGAATCCGCCCGCCTGCCAGACACCCCGCTTGACCGCCTGCGCCCGGTCACGGAGGTGCACATGACAGGGGTTGATGTCCGACCAGGTGTTGAGGACCGCGATGACCGGCTTGCCGAGGTGCTCCTCGGGGAGGTAGCCGAGCTGGCGGGTGCGGGCGCGGTGACTGAAGGAGCGGAGCCCGTCGGTGCCGTACCACTGGTGGCTTCTCAGCTCTTCGGGCCGCTTGCGCGGGATGTTCCCGCCGGCGTTCACAGGGACCATCCGGCGGCTATGGCGGCGACCTCGGCGCGCCGTTCCTCGGGCAGCAGCCTGCTGGGCGGGCGGACGTCGCGGCGGCAGAGGCCGAGGGAGGCAAGCGCTTCCTTGACGACGGTGACGTTGTCGGCGGAGCCGTTCGCGGCGCGGAGTTCCTCGAAGCGGCGGATCTGTTCCCAGACCTTCATGGCGGCCGGGTAGTCTCCCGATCGAAGCGCTTCGATCATATTCAGCGAAACGGCCGGGGAGACGTTCACGAGGCCGGAGGTGAAGCCGGTGGCGCCGGCCGAGAAGTAGGAGGGTGCGTAGGGTTCGGCGAGCCCCGCGACCCAGACGAAGCGGTCGAGCCCCGCGTCACGGGCGAAGGCGGCGAACTTGGCGGCGTCCGGGACGGCGTACTTGACGCCGATCACGTTGGGGCAGGCGTCGGCGAGTTCGGCGAGGCGGGCGCCGGGGAGCTGGGCGTTGCGGACGTACGGGACGACGCCGAGGTCGGGGACGGACGCGGCGATGGCCCGGTGGTAGTCGACCCAGCCGGCCTGCGAGACGTACGGGTGAATGGGCTGATGGACCATCACCATGTGTGCGCCGTGCTCGCGGGCGTGCCGGGCGGAGGCGACGGCGGTGGGGATGTCGTGCCCGACGCCGACGAGGACGGCGGCCCGCGCCCCTGCCTCGGCGAGGGTCGACTCGGTGACGAGCTGCCGCTCCTCGGGGGCGAGGGCGTAGAACTCGCCGGTGTTGCCGTTGGGGGTCAGGGTGCGCACGCCGCCGTCGAGGAGCCGGCGCAGCAGGGCCCGGTGGGCGTCCTGGTCGACGCTGCCGTCCACGGCGAAGGGGGTCACCGGGATGGCCACCACGTCGGCCAGGGCCGCCCGTTGGGTCTCGAACGCCACGCTGCTCATTCCTGGCCTTCCTGGTCGGCCGCCCGGGGGAACGCCCGGTCGACGAAGGACGCGATGTGGGCGTGCAGGGTGCGGGCGGCACCGTCGGCGTCGCCCGCGAGTGCCAGCCGCAGGATCTCGCGGTGCTCACCGGCCTCCTGTTCCCAGGAGGGGGAGGCGGCCCAGGCGACGGCGGAGACGAGGGCGGCCTGGTCGCGGACCTCGTCGAGCATCCGGCCGAGGAGCGGGTTGCCGCACGGGAGGTAGAGAGCGCGGTGGAAGTCGCGGTTGGCGAGGGAGCGTTCGGCGGTGTCGCCGGCGTCGTCGGCGCGGGTGAGGGCGTCACGCGCGGCATCGAGGGAGGCGTCGCGCCGCACGGCCCGCCGGAGGGCCTCGGGTTCCAGGAGCAGCCGTACGTCGTAGACCTCGCGCGCCATGTCCGCGTCCACCATGCGCACCGTGACGCCCTTGTACTGGCTCATCACGACCAGCCCGGTCCCGGCGAGGGTCTTGAGCGCCTCCCGCACGGGGGTCTTGGACACCCCGAACTGGGCGGCGAGCTCGGTCTCCACCAGGGCCTGACCCGGCGTCAGCTGCCCGGTCAGGATGCGGTGTTTGATCGCGTCCAGCACGAACTGCGTACGGGACGGAATCGGCATGGGCACAGAGGTCATGCGCGCCTCTCGGGGTCACGTATCAGGTGCGGGACCTGATCTGACGTATCTGATCTCGCGTATCGCGTCTCATATATGACGTATGAAGTGCGACGCGGATGAAGGTAGGAGGACGGCCGTGTTTCGTCAATGCTTCTGACAGAGGTGGCCGGTGCGGGCAGCGCCGGCCCCCTGCCCGTGGGGCGACTGCTTACGTCCTCGCGGTGCCGTTGCGCAGCACGTTGACGACGAGGTCTCCGTCGGACGAGGTCTCCACGACGATCCTGTGCCGCCCGTCTTCCGCGGTCATGCGCCGGTGCGCCACCCGCCCCCTGCACCCGATGGTCATGATGGTGCTGAAGCCGTCGAGGGGCGGCGTGTGGTCCAGGACGAGACGCAGGAGCATGGTCCGGGACTGCCACACGGACCCGACGATCCAAAGAAGCTGCTGGTCCGTGATCCCGTCCTGCCCGAGGTCCCGCAACTCCATGAAGCCCAGCGCCGCGTGCGCCTCCTGCCAGGCGTCCGGGTCGTCGTTCAGCATGCGCTCGATCGTGGCGGAGTCGGTCGTGGCGACGAAGCAGGGGTCCTGGAGGAGGTCCCGGACGGCACCGACGTCCGCGGCGTGGGCCGGCAGATGGGCACGCAGGTAGAGGTCGGCGGGGCGGTCGTTCTGCTCCTGGTATCGCTCCTTGAGTTCCTCCCGCAGCGCGGCGGCGATGTCCTCGCGGGCGCGTGCCGGTGCCGTGGCGCGGAGTTCCTCGGCGAATGTCTCGTGATACAGCCGGTAGACGGTTCGCCCGGCGGAGTCGAGCGCTTCCACCAGGAAGGGGCCGGCCACTTCGAGCAGCCTTCGGACATCCCTGCTGTGGAGTGGTTCGCCGTTGTTGAAGACCTTCGCCATCACCCGTGGCCACAGCCGTCCGCCCCACGGAAGTCCCGCTCCGTGGGAGAAGGCCAGGCCGCTGAGAAGAGCCGCCATGGTCCTGAACTCACCGTCGTCGGAGCACCTCGCGCGTAGCGCCTCGCGGAACAGCCGCCCGATCGTCCGCGGGTCGGCGCTCGGCGTACCGTCCTCGGTCTCGGGGCCGAGCGGGTCAGGAGAAGGTCCGTGCGCCGCCGTCGGCCACTGCGCCAGCAGACGGACCAGGAGACGGTTGCCGTGGGAGCGGGCCACGATCGCCCCCGCCTGTTGCGAAGCCTCGTCGGCGGAGCGGACCGCTTCGCCTCCGGGACCGTACGGATGGAGCAGCAGCCGGGTGGCGTAGGCGTGCAGGTCGGCTTCACTGTTCCATCGAGGGTCGTCCAGGTCGAGGTGCTCGCCGGGGCCCAGCTCGGTGAGGAGTGCGGTGGGCACTGCCGTGATCACGCGCATCATGGGCAGTTCGGCCAGGTCCCGCAAGAGCTCGGCGATTTCCCCGGGGCGTTCGGAACCCGCCGTTTCGGGTGCCTCACCCACGGCGTCGACCAGCAGGACGAACGGGCGAAGGCGCCGGCGCAACAGGGTTTTGAGTGGGCCGTAGTGCGTTTCAGGAGCGACACCCTCGGCTATGGCGACCTCTCTGACGAGGTCGTCCCGTGATTTGTCACGTGCGTCGACGAGAGCGACCGTCAGCGGTGGCGGTTTGCCCGGCTCTCCGGTCTCCGCCTTCATCAGCCGCCGGAATTCCGTCAGCAGCGCCGTCTTTCCCGTTCCCGGTGCTCCGGTCACCGCGAGCGGGCGGCTTGTGTCCTCGGTGTGGAACACCCAGGTCCTGAGGTGATCGAGGGCCTCGGTGCGACCGGTGAAGCAGCCCGCCCCCGCTGCCCGCTTCTCGTTCGGGGGCAGCGCGCTGTGGGACCAGTTCCTCAGTTCCGCGACGCTGACGGACTCCGGCGGAGCGTCCGGATCGTAGCGCGGGTTGGGGAGAAACGGCGGATCGTCGCGGTCGGTCAGCAGCGTTGCGAGTGTGGCGTCCTGTTGGTCGTGACCCTGTTCCTTGAGTTTCTCACTGACAACTTCGACGACCGTCTCCAGCAGCAGCTTCCTGGAGCGTATTCCACCGCACTCGCCACTCCCGATCGCGCTTTCCAGTGCGGTACGGAAGGCGGAATCGGCGGCCCTCTGGTATTTGCGCGCGGCGGAGATGATCGAAAAAGAGACCAGCCTGCCGTTGAACGCCTCGTTCTGCCTGCCCATGTCGAGGGCTGCCTGGTGGGCGACTTCGCGTATGGCGTCGGTCGCACCACGGGCCGCGTAACAGGTGTCGACTACGAGCAGCAGCCGCCGTACATTGCGCTCGGTGAAGATCCGCACCAGGTCCTCGGTGGGCAGAGCCGTCGAGGTGGGCTTCATGCGCCGGCTGTCCGGGCACATCAGGTAGTGGCGGTCGCCTATGTGTTCTCCGTGACCGGCGTAGTAGACCACGACCGTGTCGGCTCCCGTGAACGGTTCGTCGCCGGGGGACACCAGGTGGGTGCGCACCTCTTCCGCGGTTCTGTCGAGGAACGGTTCCGGCGGGCGGGGTTCGTAGGCGAACTCGCGAGTGAACAACTCGGTCATCCGGATGAGGTCCTCTTCCACGCCCGTGAGCGGAGCGAGTTGCCGGTCCGCGTGGTAGTCCGCCGCGCCCAGTGCGTAGAAGAGCCGACGCACAGCTTGTGTCATCGCCTCGGCCTCTCGTTTCAGGAGTCGGCAGCGATACGGTCCAGAACCGCCTGGATGATCCTCTGCTGCTGCTCCGGCGTCGCCCTTGTGAGTTTCATTTCGACGCCGTCCACGGAAATCTCCACCGCACGATCCGTACGCGTCATCCAGTTGAACAGGGAATGCAGCAGGTCCCGCAGCCAGCCGATTTCCTCCAGCCGCACGAACAGTGCGCCGACCACCGCCAGGGCTCCTCGCGTAACGGGAGCACCGGGCTCCGCCTCCTCGAACAGGAGGTCGACATCACCCTTGCCGGAATGAGCGAGTTCCGATTTCAGATCTTCGGCGAACTCACTCAGGTCGCTGGATTCTTCGCCGGGTTGCTGCTCGATGAAGAGCTTTACGTCCACGGGAACCATCCCCCACAGCGGGTCAGGTGCGGCAGAAGACGACGAGATCAGACGGATCGTACCGTGAACTCCTTATGCCCGAGGGGAAGTTGGCGGAATCGGCCCATGGCCCGTGGCGGTGAACGGTATTGGGTGGAAAGCAGGGAATGCAGTGCGGTCCTGGGAACCGGCGGGTGGAATGCCGCCGTGTCGCGAGCACACCGTGTCGAGCACACCGTGTCGCGAGCACACCATGCCGCGAGCACCTCAGAAACCCCTCGCCTCCCCCTCGCGCGCCACACTGGTGGGCCGTCCCGACACCACTCCCGCCCGGGCGGCCGCCATCTCCCGGGTCAGTGCCGGCCCCACATGGGTGATGAGCAGTTCCCGCGCCCCCGCCTCCCGGGCGATCCGTCCCGCGTCCTCCGGGGTCAGATGAACCCGTTCGCCCCCACGATGCCTGTCGAGGTCGGCCTCGCACAGGAAGACATCCGCCCGGACGGCCAGCTCGGCGAGGGCGGCGCACGGTCCGCTGTCTCCGGAGTACGCGAGCACGCTCCCCTGGCACTCGGCGCGCAGCCCGTAGGCCTCGGTGCCGTGGGCCACCGCCCGGGTGGCGAGCCGCAGGTTCCAGTGCTGGACGGCGTGGCCGTCGTACAGCGGCCGGAAGTCGAACACCCCGCCCAGGAAGCCCAGATCCGGCCGGCCGAAGAAGCCCGCCAGCCGCTGCGCGCACTCCTGTGGCGCGTAGACCGGGATCGGTGCGGCCGGTGTCAGTCCGCCGAAGGCGTAGGCGTAGGCGGCGGCCAGCAGATCCGCACTGTGATCCGCGTGCAGATGCGAGATCCAGATCGCCGTGAGCCGCGCCGGGTCCGTGTGCCGCTGCAGTTCCGCGAACGTCCCCGTCCCCGCGTCCACCCACACCTCGGCGCCCCCGCCCCGCACCAGGTAACCGGAGCACGGGCGCCCGGGCCGAGGGCAGGGAGAGGCGGTGCCGAGGACGGTGAGGCTCAATGGCATGGCGAGGAGAGTACGGATCCGGGCCTCCGCCCGCTCACTGATCGAGCTCTTTCACGGCTTGGCCCCCATGGGCCGGCCTCTCACCGCCGACCCCCTTTCGGCCTGCCCCTCAGGGCTTCCATCCCGGGTCCCGGCCGCTCAGGCCCACCGCGCGGTCCAGCAACCGCGCGCCCTCCGGCACCGGCACGAGGGGGCCGAACGGGCCGCGGTCGCCCGCCGCCGCCATCCGCAGGAAGCCGTACGCCGCCTCCAGCGCCGCCGGGTCCGGGACGTACTCCTGGCCGGTGGCCCGGGCCAGGTCCCAGCCGTGGACGACCAGTTCGTCGGCGGCCACCGCGCCCGCCACCCCGCCGGGCAGGTCGACCCCGCCGGCACGCGTCATGCCGTCCCACGCGGACGGGTCCCGCCAGGCCTCCGCCAGTGCGTCGAGCGCCTTGGGCAGTTCCTGCCGCCACTCCGGTCCGAGTACCGGCAGCGACGCGTCGGGGCGGTGGTCGGTGGTGGTCCCCAGGTTCTTGTGGGCCGCGTCCCGGAAGGCCACGGACAGGCCCGCCACATGGCCCAGCAGGTGGCGGACCGCGTAGTCCGGACACGGCGTCGACTCCGCGAGCTGCCCGTCCGCCACCCGCTCCGCGAGTTCCGCCACGATCCTCGCCTGCGGGCCCAGGTCGATCATGGTCGTACCAGTCATTGCGCTGCCTCCCGGTGCACCGGCTCGGTCGCCGTCTGCTTCAAGGGGTGGACCGGGCCGCCTTGCGAAACTCATCGATCCGCCATACCGACACCCCGCCCAGGAAGCACCACAGCGCGATCACGGGGTCTCAGATCGCACACCCGAACGACGAGTCGAGGAGGAACGGGATCAGCGGCGAGCCCTTGATGTCGTGGACGATGTCCCACGTCGTGTGCATCAGCCAGCCGACGCCGATGAAGGTCCAGGAGTCCAGGCCGCGGTAGGCGACACCGGTGGCCAGTGCGGTGAACGCGAACTCCCAGCCGCCCAGGCCGCCGCCGCTCAGGTACGCGGCCCCCGCGCCGGCCACCATCACCGCGTTGAGGCGGCGCCGGTGCGGTTCGCGGATGAGGGACATGAGGAGGACGTAGCGCATGAAGCCGACCGTAAAGTCGCGGCCGTACCCGCCCCATGGGCATGACGGACAGGTTCCGACGGATTCCCGCCGGACTATCCGCACCGCGTTCTAAGGCACCTGCCCGATCCGGTCACCCCCGCCTTAGATCCACGATGACCAGGCATGACACCCACCTCATGGGCCGTGGCCCGCCTGCTCCGCGACCGCAACGCGGCCCTGTACCTCACCGGCGTCGTGGTCTCCGGCTTCGGCACCTCCGCGCTCTGGCTCGTCTCGGGCGTCTGGGTCAAGGACCTCACCGGCTCCGACGGCCTCGCCGCCCTCTGCACCGCCGCCCTCTGGGCCCCCACCCTCCTCGGCCCCGTCCTCGGCACCCTCGCCGACCGCGTGCGCCGCAAACCCCTGGTGATCCGCACGAACCTCGCCCTGGCCCTCCTCCTGCTGTCCCTCTGGACGGTCTCCTCCCCTGCCGACGTCCGGCTGCTCTTCGCCGTCCTCCTCCTCTACGGCGCGGCGGGCGTGGTCGAGGACGCGGCCGAATCCGCCCTCGTCGTCGCCGCCGTCGACCCCGCCCTCCTCGGCGACTTCAACGGGCTGCGGATGACCGCCCGCGAGGGCATGAAGCTGGTCGCCCCGCTGACCGGCGCCGCGCTGTACACGGCGTACGGCGGGCCGAGCGTGGCGTTGCTGGACGCCTGCACCTTCGTGCTGGCGGCAGGGCTGTGCGCGCTGCTCCGGGTGCGGGAGGAGCGGCCCGAACGGGCGCGCGGCACCTGGCGGGGGCAGACCGCCGAGGGGGTCCGGCTGCTCTGGGCGCACCCGGCCCTGCGGCCGCTGGTCCGGGCCGGCGGCGCCACGATGTGCCTCGCCTCGCTCGGCAGCAGCCTGAACTACGCCGTGGTGGACGCCCTCGGCCGCTCCCCCGCCTACACGGGGGTGATGTACGCCGTCCAGGGCGTCGGCTCGGTCGGTGTCGGGCTGGTCTCCGGACCCCTGCTGCGGCGGCTCGGGGAGCGGCGGTTCGCGGCGTACGGGATCGCGCTGACGGGGGTGGCGGTGGCGGGGCGGGTGGTGCCATGTGACACAGCACTCCTCGCGTGCAGCCTCGCGGCCGGTCTGGGCCTGCCCTGCGTCCTGATCGCCGCCTACACCGCCGTACAGCGCGAGATCCCGGCCGCCGCGCTGGGGCGGGCGACCGCGACGGCCGACACGCTGATGTTCACACCGAACGTGATCGGACTGGCCGTCGGGGCCGCCCTCGTCGAACTCGTCGACCACCGGCCGCTGTTGCTGCTCCTCGGCGGCGCGCTGCTGGCGACCGCCGGGTCACTGGCTCAGCGCAACGCCTCCCGCACCGCCGCCAGGTCACCGTCGGACGCCAACCCGGCGTGATACAGCCGCAGTTCGGTGGCGCCCCGGTCACGGGCACGCGCCGCGTCGGCCGCGAGGGTCCCGGGGCTGCCGCCCATCCCGGAGACCACCGTGAAGTTGGCGGCCAGGACGGTGTCGTGCCGCGCGTGCTCGGCGAAGGGGGCCAACAGGGCCGTACCGCCCGCGCACGGGACCACGACGCCGTCCGCGACGGACAGGATCCAGGCCGGGTCCACTCCGGCGTTGGCTCCGCAGTGGTACGTCACCGGGTCCGCGTGCAGGAGCACCTGGAAGCCCGCGGGCGCCGCGGCGCGTACGGCGGACACGGCCGTCTCCTGGAGTGTGCGGGCCTGTCCGTCGCGCCACGCGCGCGTGGCGGCCGCCACCGGCTCGCCGAGCAGCTTCTCCACCGTCGGCCAGCCGGCGTCGTCACCGGCGCCCCGCCAGAGCGGCTCCAGGGCCTCCCGTACAGCGGCGGCCAGCTCGTCGGCGGCCAGGCCCTGTTCGCCGTACCCGGTCCGGCAGGTGGGGCAGAAGCAGAGCGCCATCAGGTACTGGCCGGCGCCCCCCAGGCCGACCCCGGCGGTCTTGTCGTGGGCGTGCAGGTGCTGGAGGCCGTACCAGCCGAGGGACTCCAGTTCGGTGCCGGCCGCGCCGGGGCGTACGGCGGCCTCGGCGGCGAGGTCGGCCAGGTACGCGCGCGTGGCGGGCTGGGCGATGCAGGGTGCCCAGGGGTAGCGGTCGCCGTAGGCGTTGACGACCGAGGTGTCCGGATGCTCGGCGCCCAGGCGGGAGTTGTGGGCGAGGATCACCCAGGTGTGGACGTCGAGGCCGGCGCCGCGCAGGGCTTCGGCCGCCTCGCCGTAGGCGTCGCCCGGTGCCCAGTCGCCGGCCGGGTAGGGGCGCAGTGCCCGGCCGGTCCAGCGGTCGTCCGCCGGGTAGTAGACGGCGGCGTGTTCGGCGGTGACGATGCGGTGGCGGGGGTGGCGGGGGGTCAGTGCCCGGGTGGAGTGGTAGGCGGAGGCGAGGGTCGCCTGGTGCACGCCGAGCCCGGCGATGCGGTCCGCGGCCTCCGGGTCCCCGGTCACGTCCCAGGGGTAGACGAACGCCGACGCCTTCAGCCGGCCTTCTCCGGACGCGCGCGATCGTCCTGCTCCGGTCGCGCGCGATGGTCCTGCTCCGGTCGCGCTCACGCGTCCTCCTCCAGCAGCGCGTACCCGCGCTCGATCAGCTGGGCGAGCTGCTTCACGTGGTCCTCGGCCGGCTCGTGCAGCGGGGGGCGGACCTCGCCGACCTCCAGGCCGCGCAGCCGTACCCCGGCCTTGACGAGCGAGACGGCGTATCCCCGGCCCTGGGCGCGGAGTTCGACGAACGGGCGGTAGAAGCCGTCCAGCAGGCGCTCGGCCGTCGCCCTGTCCCCGTCGCGCAGGGCGGCGTGGAAGGCGAGGGCGATCTCGGGGACGAAGCAGAAGACGGCGGAGGAGTAGAGGTCGATGCCGATGGCCTGGTAGGCGAGCTGGGTCTGTTCGGCGGTGGGCAGGCCGTTGAAGTAGAGGAAGTCGCCCGGGACCTCGGTGCGGACGGCGCTGACGATGCGCTGCATGAGGTCCAGGTCGCCGAGGCCGTCCTTGAAGCCGATGATGCCCTCGGTGCGGGCGAGTTCGACGACCGTGGGCGGGGTGAAGACGGCGTTGTCCCGCTGGTAGACGATCACGGGGAGGCCGGTGGCCGCCGCCACTTCCCGGTAGTGCCGCAGCAGGCCCTCCTGGCCGGCGACCACCAGGTAGGGCGGCATGGCGAGCAGGCCGTCGGCGCCCGCGGCCTCGGCGAGACGCGCGTAGCGTACGGCGAGCGCGGTGCCGTAGCCGGCGCCGGCCACCACCGGTACCCGTCCGTCGGCCGCCGCCACGGCCGCGCCCACGCAGGCCTCGAACTCCTCGGGCAGCAGAGCGTGGAACTCCCCCGTGCCACAGCAGGCGAAGACGGCGGCGGCGCCGGCCTCGACGCCCCGGCCGACATGCTCGCGGTAGGCGTCGAGGTCGAGGGAGCCGTCGGGGCCGTAGGCGGTGACGGGGAAGAAGAGCGGCCCGCGCGGGTCACGAAGCCGGGCGGCGAGAGGGGCTGGCGTCACGGGCGCTCCCTGTCGAGGCGGTCGACACCGTTCGCTGCAGAGCAGATCGACAAGGCGATGCATGTCTCTGATCGATGTCTATATTCATGAACGTGACCACGTTACGAGGCAGCCTCCGGGCCGGTCAAGGCGACAAACGACCAACAGTCGAGCGGATTCCCGCACTCCACGGCACACTTGACTCGGCACGTGACACCTCCCTAGCGTGTCCATGAATGTGAATTCCATACACGGATGCGACCGGCACTTGATCCAAGGAGACCGTGGATGCCCACTCCCCGCACGCTACTGCTCACCGGTGCCGCCGGCGGACTCGGCACCCTGATGCGGTCCCTGCTCCCGGAGTACGGCTACGAGCTGCGCCTGTTCGACGTGCGCCCGATCGAGGGCGAACCGGACGCGATCACCGCCGATCTCGGCGACACGGCGGCGCTGCGCGAGGCGGTGCGGGGCGTGGACGCCGTGCTCCACCTCGCGGGGATCTCCCTGGAGGCGCCCTTCGAGAAGATCCTCCGCTCGAACATCGAGGGCACCTACAACCTGTACGAGGCCGCCCGCCAGGAGGGCGTCCCGCGCATCGTCTTCGCCTCCTCCAACCACGCCGTCGGCTTCACCCCGGCCCCGGGCGCGGGCGACCCCCTCATCGCGATCGACACCCCGCGCCGCCCGGACACCTACTACGGCCTGTCCAAGGCGTTCGGCGAGGACCTCGCCCAGCTGTACTGGGACAAGCACGGCCTGGAGACCGTCTCCGTCCGCATCGGCTCCTGCTTCGCGGAGCCGGCCGACGTGCGGATGCTCTCGGTGTGGATGAGCCCCGCCGACGGCGCCCGTCTCTTCCACGCGGCCCTGACCGCCGGGGAGGTCGGCCACACCGTCGTCTACGGCTCCTCCGCCAACACCAGGCTGTGGTGGGACCTGAGCACCGCGCGGGCGCTCGGCTACGAGCCGCAGGACGACTCCGAGCAGTTCGCCGCGAAGCTGATCGCCGAGCACGGCGAGCTGGACCCGGAGAACCCGGCCCACACCCACCTGGGCGGCCGCTTCGTGAACGACCCGCCGATCTGGCCGTACTGAGGACGTTCCGAAACCGAGGACGTACCGAAGCCCAGGACGTACCGAAGCAGTACCGAAAACCATCGTTCGAAACAGCGGACGGGCACCGAACGGGCCCGTCCGCTTCCGATTCGGGCACAGATCATGCCCGATCTCACGTCACCCACAGCAGCGCCCCAGGTCCGAGACGGGCACGCCTGAGCGCAACCGGGCGTATACGGGCAGCATCGGGTTCGCAACAGGCCTGGTCAGGGCCGTGCGCCGGAGGTACAACTTCCCCCATGGCCCGAACGGGCAGCTCCACAGGGAAGTGGGTGACGGTATGACCACCAGGACGGCGGAAGAGCGCCAGCGCGAGATCGTGCGGGCCGCCCGGACCACCGGTTCCGTGGACGTCACCGCGCTCGCCGCGGAACTGGGCGTGGCCAAGGAGACCATCCGGCGCGATCTGCGCGCGCTGGAGGACCACGGGCTGGTGCGGCGAACCCACGGCGGCGCCTACCCGGTGGAGAGCGCCGGTTTCGAGACCACGCTCGCGTTCCGGTCGACCAGCCATGTCCCGGAGAAGCGCCGGATCGCGTCCGCCGCCGCCGAGCTGATCGGCGACGCCGAGACCGTCTTCGTCGACGAGGGCTTCACCCCCCAGCTCATCGCCGAGGCGCTGCCCGGGGACCGGCCGCTGACCGTGGTCACCGCGTCCCTGCCGGTGGCGGGCGCGCTCGCGGAGGCCGAGAACGTCTCCGTCCTGCTGCTCGGCGGCCGGGTCCGCTCCGGCACCCTCGCCACCGTCGACCACTGGACGACGAAGATGCTCGCCGGCTTCGTCATCGACCTCGCCTACATCGGCGCCAACGGCATCTCCCGCGAACACGGCCTGACCACCCCCGACCCGGCGGTCAGCGAGGTGAAGGCGCAGGCGATCCGGGCCGCGCGCCGCACCGTGTTCGCGGGCGTGCACACCAAGTTCGGGGCGGTCAGCTTCTGCCGGTTCGCGGAGATCGGCGAGCTGGAGACCATCGTCACCAGCACCCTGCTGCCCGCCTCCGAAGCCCACCGCTACTCACTCCAGGGCCCCCAGGTCATCCGCGTCTGACACCCCGCCGACAGTCCCCGAGCCGCAGTACTCCACGCCCGCGTGAACACGTTATATCCCCATAAGTTCCCCAGTTCTCCCCATCAGTTTCTCCAGGAGCACCCCATGCGAACCCAGAGCCGCAGAACGCCCCGCGCCCTGTTTGCGGTGGCCGCCGCAGGAACGCTGACCACCTCGCTGCTCGCCGGCTGCTCGGGCGCCGGCGCGGGCGGTGGTTCCTCCGCCCACTCCATCAACGTCCTGATGGTGAACAACCCGCAGATGGTGGAGCTGCAGAAGCTCACCGCCGCCAACTTCACCAAGGACACCGGGATCAAGGTGAACTTCACCGTGCTGCCCGAGAACGACGTCCGCGACAAGATCAGCCAGGACTTCGCCAACCAGGCCGGCCAGTACGACGTCGCCACCCTCTCGAACTACGAGATCCCGATCTACGCCAAGAACAACTGGCTGGAGCCGATCGACTCGTACGTCAAGAAGGACACCGCCTTCGACCAGCAGGACATCCTCAAGCCGATGCAGCAGGCGCTCACCGCGGCCGACGGCAAGCTCTACGGAGAGCCGTTCTACGGCGAGTCGTCCTTCCTGATGTACCGCAAGGACGTCTTCCAGAAGAAGGGGCTGACCATGCCGGCCCATCCCACCTGGCAGCAGGTCGCCGACCTGGCCGCCAAGGTGGACGGCGCGGAGCCCGGTATGAAGGGCATCTGTCTGCGCGGGCTGCCGGGCTGGGGCGAGATGCTGGCTCCGCTGACCACGGTCGTCAACACCTTCGGCGGCACCTGGTTCGACAAGGACTGGAAGGCGCAGCTGGACGCCCCCGAGTTCAAGCAGGCCACGCAGTTCTACGTCGACCTGGTCCGCAAGCACGGCGAGGCCGGCGCCGCCCAGTCCGGCTTCGCCGAGTGCCTGAACGACACCACCCAGGGCAAGACCGCGATGTGGTACGACGCCACCTCCGGCGCGGGTTCGCTGGAGGCCACCGGCTCCCCGGTCAAGGGCAAGATGGGCTACGTCCCGGCGCCGGTCGAGAAGACCGACAGCTCCGGCTGGCTCTACACCTGGGCATGGGGCATCCAGAAGGCGTCCAAGAACCCCGACGACGCCTGGAAGTTCATCTCGTGGGCGTCCAGCAAGGGCTACGAGAAGCTCGTGGGCGAGAAGGCGGGCTGGGCCAACGTGCCGGCCGGCAAGCGCACCTCGACGTACGACATCCCGGAGTACCGCAAGGAGGCGGCCGCCTTCGCGGACGTCACCCGGGACGCCATCGCCAGCGCCAAGCCCAACGACCCGGGTGTGCAGCCGCGGCCCGCGCCCGGCATCCAGTTCGTCGACATCCCCGAGTTCACCGACCTGGGCACCAAGGTCTCCCAGGAGATCAGCTCCGCCGTCGCCGGCCAGCAGTCCGTGGACGACGCACTGAAGAAGGCACAGAAGCTCGCCGAGGCCGTAGGCAAGAAGTACGAGGGATCATGACCGCCACCGCCTCCGCCCGGGTCGCCGCCGCCTCCGCGCGGCCGGCGCCCCGGCCGCCCTCCGACCGTCTGCGGGCCTGGGCCACCCGGGCCCCGCTGCTGCCCGCGCTGGTCTTCATGATCGTGGTGACCCAGCTGCCGTTCGTGGCGACCGTGGTGATCTCGTTCTTCGACTGGAACGCGCTCTATCCGAAGGACCGCCACTTCACCGGCATCGACAACTACCGCCAGGTCCTGACCGACCCGGACCTGCGCCACTCGGTGTGGACGACGGTCCTGCTGACGGTCACCGTGGTGCTGGTCAGCCTGGTCCTGGGACTGGTGGTGGCGCTGCTGCTGAACCGGAAGTTCCGGGGCCGGGGCGTGGTCCGCACCCTGATGATCGCCCCGTTCCTGATCGTCCCGGTCGCGGCGGCGCTGCTGTGGAAGCACGTGCTCTACAACCCCGAGTACGGCCTGCTCAACGGCCTGCTGCACTACGTCGGCGGCCCCCAGCCGGACTGGATCTCGGACAACCCGCTGATCGCGGTCGAGGCCGCCCTGGTGTGGCAGTGGACGCCGTTCATGATGCTCATCCTGCTGGCCGGGCTGCAGAGCCGCGACCAGCAGCAGCTGGAGGCGGCCCGGGTGGACGGCGCGAGCGACTGGCAGATCTTCCGCTACCTGACCCTCCCGCATCTGCGCCGGTACCTCGAACTCGGCGGCCTGCTGGGCTCGATCTACATCGTGCAGAACTTCGACGCGGTCTTCACGATCACCTCCGGTGGCCTGGGCACCGCCAACCTCCCCTACACCGTCTACCAGAGCTTCTACCAGGCGCACGAGAACGGCCTCGCCTCGGCCGCCGGCGTCGTGGTGGTCATCGGCTCGATCATCATCGCGACCTTCGCCCTGCGTGTGGTGTCGTCGCTGTTCCGCGAGGAGGTGTCCCGCGCATGAACACCGCCCTGAACGTTGTCCGACGCAACGGACTCGGGCTGGTCGCCTGGCTGACCGGGATCGTGTTCTTCCTGCCCATCGCCTGGATGGCGCTGACGTCCTTCCACTCCGAGGCGGACGCGGCGACCAACCCGCCGTCCTTCACCGCCGCCCTCACCCTGGACAGCTACCGCGAGTTCTTCGGCGTCGGCGGCGGGGCGAGCCCGTGGCCCGCCCTGATCAACTCGGCGATGGCGTCGGTGGTCTCGACGCTCTTCGTCCTCCTGCTGGCCTTCCCGGCGGCCTACGCGCTGTCGATCCGCCGGGTGCGGAAGTGGACGGACGTGCTGTTCTTCTTCCTCTCCACGAAGATGCTGCCGGCCGTGGCGGGCCTGCTGCCGATCTACCTCTTCGCGAAGAACGCCGGGATGCTCGACAACATCTGGCTCCTGGTCATCCTCTACACCTCCATGAACCTGCCGATCGCGGTGTGGATGATGCAGTCCTTCCTCGCCGAGGTCCCGGTCGAGGTCATCGAGGCCGCGCGGGTGGACGGGGCCCGGCTGCCGACGATCCTCGCGCGCGTGGTCGCCCCCATCTCCCTCCCGGGCGTCGCCGCCACCGCGCTGATCTGCTTCATCTTCAGCTGGAACGAACTGCTCTTCGCACGTGTGCTGACGGGCGTGGTCGCCGAGACCGCCCCCGTCTTCCTGACCGGCTTCATCACCAGCCAGGGCCTGTTCCTGGCGAAGGTGTGCGCCGCGTCGCTCGTCGTCTCCCTGCCGGTGCTCGCCGCGGGGTTCACCGCCCAGGACAAACTCGTCCAGGGCCTGTCCTTGGGAGCCGTCAAATGAAGGCCGCCGTCATCGAGTCCGTGGGCCGCGCCGTCGTCACCGAGGTCCCCGACCCGACACCGGGCCCCCGCGAGGTCGTCGTGGAGGTGGCCGCGTGCGGCCTGTGCGGCACGGACCTGCACATCCTCCAGGGCGAGTTCGCCCCCAAGCTGCCGATCGTGCCGGGCCACGAGTTCGCCGGCGAGGTGGTCGGCGTCGGCTCCCAGGTGACCGAGGTGGCGATCGGCGACCAGGTCGCGGTCGACCCGTCCCTGTACTGCCACGAGTGCCGGCAGTGCCGCAGCGGCCACAACAACCTCTGCGAGCGGTGGGCCGCGATCGGCGTGACCGTGCCGGGCGGGGCCGCACAGTACGCGGTGGCCCCGGTCGCCAACTGCGTGAAGCTCCCCGAGCACGTCCGCACCCAGGACGCGGCCCTCGTCGAGCCCTTGTCGTGCGCGGTGCGCGGCTACGACATCCTCCAGTCCCGGCTCGGCGCGCACGTCCTCATCTACGGCTCCGGGACCATGGGCCTGATGATGCTGGAGCTCGCCAAGCGGACCGGCGCGGCCAGCGTGGACGTGGTGGACCTGAACCCCGCCCGCCTGGAGACCGCACGGCAGCTCGGCGTCTCCGGCTCCGCCGCGAACGCCGACGAACTGGACCGCCCGCGGGGCTGGGACGTGGTGATCGACGCGACCGGCAACGCGGCGGCGATCCAGGACGGCCTGGAGCGGGTCGCCAAGGCCGGCACGTTCCTCCAGTTCGGCGTCGCCGACTACGCCACCCGGGTGACGATCGACCCGTACCGCATCTACAACCAGGAGATCACCATCACCGGCTCCATGGCCGTCCTGCACAGCTACGAGCGGGCGGCGGAGCTGTTCGCGAACGGCGTCCTGGACCCGGACGTCTTCATCAGCGACCGGCTCCCGCTGGACAGCTACCCGCAGGCGCTGGAGCAGTTCGCGGCCGGCGTGGGGCGGAAGATCGTGGTGGTGCCGTAGAAGTTTAAGGGAACGGTAAAGAGAGGTCGTTCGTTCACCCGGCATGACAGCTATGACCCCTGGCTCGAACATCCCTCTCCCCGCCCCCCGGGTGGCGGTGGACGTCGCCGCTCCGGTGCGGCTCGACGTGTCGGGCCTGCTGCTCACGGGCGACGGCAAGGTGCGCTCCGACGACGACTTCATCTTCTACAACCAGCCGAACGGGCCCGGTGTGACGTACCGCTCCGGCGGCGGTACGTCCCCGGACGCGATCATCGTCGACACGGCCGCCCTGCCGCCCGGCATCGAGAAGATCGTGGTCACCGCGAGCCCCGACGCCGCGGGCCAGACCTTCCAGGGCATCGAGCCGACGGCGACGATCCGCAACGCGGACGACGGCTCGGTGCTGGCCACCTTCACCCCGCCGCAGCTGGGCACGGAGACGGCCCTGGTGGTCGTGGAGATCTATCTGCGGGGCGGCGCGTGGAAGGCCCGCGCGGTGGGCCAGGGGTACGCCGACGGCTTGGCCGGTATCGCGACGGACTTCGGCGTGACGGTGGAGGAACCGGCACCCGCCCCGGCGGCCCCGGTCGCCCAGCCGACTGCCCCGGTCGCCCAGCCGGCGGCTCCGGTCGCCCAGCCCGCGCCCCCCGCGGCTCCTCCGGCCCCGCCCGCGGCACCCGCTCCCGGCGCCGGGAAGATCAACCTCGACAAGGGCAGGGTCAGCCTCCAGAAGAACCAGACCGTGTCCCTGGTCAAGGGCGGCCGCCCGCTGCTCTCCCAGGTCAAGATGGGCCTGGGCTGGGAGCCGGCGTTCCGCGGCAAGGACATCGACCTGGACGCCTCGGTCATCGCGTACGGCCCACAGCGCAACCACGTCGACAGCTGCTACTTCGGCAAGCTGTCCATCCTCAACGGTGCGATCAAGCACTCCGGTGACAACCTCACCGGCGAGGGCGGCGGCGACGACGAGGTGATCGTGGTCGACCTCGGCCGGATCCCCCCGGAGGTCACCGGCCTGGTCTTCACGGTCAACTCGTTCTCCGGCCAGAAGTTCACCGAGGTCGCCAAGGCCTACTGCCGCCTCCTGGACGCCGCGACCGGCGAGGAACTGGTCCGCTTCGACCTGACGAGCGCCGAGGCGCAGACGGGCGTGATGATGGCGAAGCTGATCCGCCAGTTCTCCGGCGAGTGGGACATGACGGCGATGGGCTCGTTCGTGAAGGCACGGACGGTACGGAACATGGTGAAGCCGGGGTCGGAGGCGCTCTGACCCGGGCTCGGTGACGGGTGTGCGGCCGTGGGCGCTACGGCCGCAGCCCCTCCGTGAGCAGTGACAGATAGCGCCGGATCTCCTTGCCCTGCCCGTTGGCCAGTTCCGACGCCGTGGCCAGTCCGTGCGCCAGGCGCAGGACTTCGATCGGCTCGATGTCGGAGCGCAGGGTGCCCTCCGCCTTCGCCGCGTCCACCAGGCGGGTCGCCGCGCCGCGGACCGTCACACCGCAGGCCGCGACCGTGGCCGAACTGCCGTCCGTGACCGCGGAACCCAGCAGCGCCTTCAGGCCACGCACCTGGATGGTGGCGACGCACAGTTCGTTCAGCCACTCGGTCAGCGCCGCGCCCGGCGGAAGGACCGCGGCGAACTCGTCGGCCTTCGCCGCCAGCCCCTCCAGCCGGTCCACGAACGCGGCCTCCAGCAGCGCCTGCCGGGTCGGGAAGTGCCGGTAGAGCGTGCCGGAGCCGACACCCGCCCGTTTGGCGATGTCGTCAAGCGACGCGTTCTCCCCCTGCTCGGCGAAGGCCTCGACGGCGACCTCCAGCAGTCGCTCGTAGTTGCGGCGAGCGTCCGCGCGCATGGGCCTGACCTGCGTCATCCAGTTACTCCTTGCGAACCGGGGACTCTCTCCGTATCTTATCGAACACTAAACGGAGACAGTCCCCGCTTAATGTCGTGCGCTCCACGGGCAGCCCGTCTGCCCGTACTTCACCATGCCCGCGCCGGGGACGCACAGACCGGGAGAACCTCATGTCCGCCCCGTCCAGCCCGTCCGCCCCGTCCGCCCCGTCCACCGCCGCCGACACCCCGCCGGACTCCCCGCACCCCGCCAGGCTCGGCTCCGCCCTCCTCGTCATCGTCACCGCCTACATGATGGTCGGCGTCGACTCCACCGTCGTCAACGTCGCACTGCCCGACATCCAGCAGGGCCTGGGGTTCAGCCGTACCGGCCTGTCGTGGGTGCTCAACGCCTACACCCTCGCCTTCGGCGGTCTGTTACTGCTCGGCGGGCGGGTCGGCGACATCGTGGGCCGCCGTCGTACGCTCGGCGCCGGAGCGCTGGTGTTCGCGCTGTCCTCGCTGCTCGGCGGAGTCGCCGCGGAGGGCGGCTGGCTGCTCGCGGCACGCGCGCTGCAGGGCGTCGGCGCCGCGCTGATCGCCCCCAGCACCCTGGCCCTGATCACCACCAACTTCCCCCCGGGCCCGCGCCGGCACCACGCCCTGAGCGTCTACTCCTCCATGGCAGGCATCGGCGGCTCCGCCGGCCTGGTCCTGGGCGGCATGCTCACGTCCTGGGCATCCTGGCGCTGGGCCCTGCTCATCAACGTGCCCATCGGCATCGCCCTGTTCGTGGCCCTGCCCCGGTTCGTCGCCGAGACCCCGCGGCACGCGGGCCGCTTCGACCTCGCGGGCGCGCTGACCGGGACGGCCGGGATGACCTCGCTGGTGTACGCGTTCATCCGGGTGTCGGAGGAAGGCTGGACCGACGCCCAGTCTCTGCTCGGCTTCAGTTGCGCCGTCGCGCTGCTCTTCGGCTTCGCCCTGATCGAGTCCCGGGCCGGCCAGCCGATCATGCCACTGCGGCTGTTCGGCGACCGGGACCGGGCGGGCGGTTATCTCACCATCATGCTGCTGCCCGCGGGCATGTTCGGCGCCTTCTACTTCCTCACCCTGATCTGCCAGCAGGTCCTGGAGTACAGCCCGTTGCGCGCCGGGTTCGCGTTCCTGCCCATGACCCTGGCGATGTTCACCATGGTGCGGCTGCTGCCGCGGCTGCTGGCCCGTCTCGGGGCCAAGCCGGTGCTGCTGACCGGCATCACCCTGCTGGTCGTCGCCGGCGGCTGGCTGTGGCGGCTGCGGCCCGGCGACGGCTACGTCACCGGGCTGCTCGGTCCGCTGCTGCTGCTCGGCCTGGGCGTCGGCCTGAGCTTCATGCCGCTCAACGCGACCATCCTCGCGCGCATCGAGCCCCGGGAGGCGGGCGCCGCGTCCGGGCTGCTGCAGACGCTGCAGTGGCTCGGCGGCACCGTCGGACTCGCCGTCCTGGTCACCGTGTACGGCACGGCGACCAGGCACGCGACCGGCACCCCGGCTGAGATTCTCACCCACGGCGCCGCACGTGCCTTCGGCATCGGCGCGTTGGTCGCGGTGGCCGCGTTCCTGGTAGCGGCGTTCGTGATCACGGCGCCGCGGAAGCAGGCGGGCTAGCTGCACGCGTTGCTGGGGTCGCGTTTCGACTGCTGCGCCGTCGTGGCTGGTCGCGCAGTTCCCCGCGCCCCTGACGGGGCGCGGTCGGCAGCGCCCCGAATGGGCGCGGGGGTGGTTATGATGTTCGGGATGCGCCGCGTGGGCGCGACCAGCCCCCACGCACCCGCAGCCGACCACCGGCGCACCCCGGCAGGACGATCGGCAAACCGTCTAGAACAGAGCGCTGTAGGCGTTCAGCGCAGGCTGTCCACCGAGGTGGGCGTAGAGCACTGTCGAATCCGCGCCGATCTCGCCCCGCTCGACCAGGTCGACCATTCCCGCCATCGACTTGCCCTCGTACACCGGGTCGGTGACCATGCCCTCGGTGCGGGCGGCGAGGCGCATCGCCGCCAGGGTGGTGTCGTCCGGGATGCCGTAGATCCCCGCGTGGTAGCGATCGTCCAGCTCCACGGTCAACTCACCCTTGACTCCGATGAGTTCGCCGGTGCGCCGGGCGATCCGGGCGACCTGTTCGCGGGTCTCGGCGGGCTTGGCCGAAGCGTCTATGCCGATGACCCGGCGCTCACGGCCGCCCGCCTCCTGCAGTGCGCCGAACCCGGCGACCATGCCGGCCTGCGTCGACCCGGTCACCGAGCAGACGACGACCGTGTCGAAGAAGACCCCCAACTGCTGCTCCTGCTCGGCGACTTCGTACGCCCAGTTGGCGAAGCCGAGGCCGCCGAGCGGGTGGTCGGAGGCGCCGGCCGGGATCGCGTACGGCTTGCCGCCCGACTCCTCGACCTCACGCAGTGCCAGTTCCCAGCTCTCCTTGAACCCGATCCCGAACCCGGCCCGGACCAGCCGTACGTCGGCCCCGGCCAGCCTGCTTATCAGGATGTTGCCGACCTTGTCGTACACGGAGTCCGGCCACTCCACCCAGCTCTCCTGCACCAGCACGCACTTGAGCCCGGCGCGGGCGGCCACGGCGGCGACCTGGCGGGTGTGGTTGGACTGCACCCCGCCGATGGAGACGAGGGTGTCGCAGCCCTTGGCGATCGCGTCGGCGACCAGGTACTCCAGCTTGCGCGTCTTGTTGCCGCCGTACGCGATCCCGGAGTTGCAGTCCTCCCGCTTGGCCCACAGCGCGGCGCCGCCGAGGTGGGCGGTGAGGCGCTCCAGGGGGTGCACGGGCGAGGGGCCGAAGAGGAGGGGGTAACGGTCGTAGGAGGAAAGGGACATGGGGTGCCTCCTGATGGCGTGGTCAGTCGGTGGTGTCGGCGTCGGCCAGGTCGGACAGGGTGCGCCAGATGTCGGCGGTGACCTGGACCGCCGCCTCCGTGTCACCGGCCGCGCACGCCTCGATGAGCCGTTCGTGCAGGCCGGCCGAGCGGCAGGAGCCGCCCTCGCCGAAGCGGCGGCGCTCCAGGCGGCGGATGAGGGGGGTGTAGCGGGCGACGGTGGCGGCGGCCGCGCGGTTGCCGGCCACCCGGACCAGTACGTCGTGCAGTTCGTCGTCGGCACGCAGGGCCTCGTCCACGTCGCCCGCCTCTACGGCGGCGGCGAAGCGGACGTTGGACACGCGCATCTCGTCCAGGTCCGGGTCCCGCAGCCGGGGTACGGCGGTCCGGGTGACCAGCTCGTGCATGGCGCCGACCACGGCCGCCGCGTCCCGTACCTCGGCGGCCACGACCGGGGTGACCCGGGTGTAGCTCTGCGGCTTGCTCTCCAGGAGCCCCTCGTCGACGAGGCGCGCGAACGCCTCCCGCACGGGCGCCCGGGACAGCCCGAGCCGCTCCGCGAGCTCGGCGTCACGCACCACCGCGCCGGGTTCGATCTCCCCGGCGACGATGGCGTCCCGGATCGCAGCGTAGGCGCGGTCGCGGAGCAGGGTGCGGGGGACGGGTCGTAGGGCCTCCATGAACTGAAATGTTAGATATCAGTGGCGTCGCGGACAAGGGTCCTGGGCACACGAAAGTGGCCCGCACCCCCCGTGAAGGTGCGGGCCACGCTCATCGGCCGGCGGTCAGGCCGCCGTCTCCCACGGCCAGTCGGCGTCCCGGGCCGCCTCCAGCAGCGGGACCATCCGGAACGCCGCGTCCGAGAGGCCGCCGAAGGTGTGCCGGTTGGCCTTGCCGGACGGGCCGTGGCCCGCCCGGTAACCGGCCAGGTTCCAGGTGTAGACCGGGATGTGCGCCGGGACCTGCTGGGTCGGGTCGCCGTGCCGGTGGTACGCGTACTGCTCGTCGGTGACGATCAGCACCCGGTCCTGTCCCCGGTAGTGGGAGCGGATCGCCGAGGTGGTGTCGGTGCCGCCCAGGTCGCCGAAGCGGTCCAGGACCTTCAGCACCGACTCGCCCCGCTCGAAGCCCAGCCGCTTGCTCGTCGTGCCGAACTCGACGAGGTCCGCGTCCGCCGCCCGCAGCGCGAGCGCCGTGCCGAAGATCGCCGCCGCGTCGGCCCGGTTGAGCTCCGAGCGCTCGGAGAGCCGCGAGTAGAACATCGAACCCGAACGGTCCACGAGCACCAGCGTCCGCCCGGGCAGCGCGGGCACGTTGGCCAGCGAGTGGCCGAGCGCCTGCTCCAGCGGGTACGACCAGCGCAGCGACGGTGCGTGCCGGTACGCGGCGAGGTACCGGAACGGGAACTGCCGCGACCGCGCCACCTCCGCCGGATCTGCGATCCGCGCCGCGACCGTGGCCGCGGCCTCGTCACAGACGCCGGCCTGGTCGAAGTTCCGGAGGTTGCGGACGAGCGCCATGGCCCCCATGGACGGGATGACCGCCTCCCAGGCGGCCTTGTCCATCGGACCCTGGAGCCAGCCGGCCAGCGCCTCCCAGGTGAGGCCGGCCGCCGCGAGCCGCTCGGCGCCACCGGGCTCGGTGACGACCGACCGCCGCCGCGCGACGGGCAGCGCCATCAGCTCCCGGTGCGCGCCGAGCACCGGGCTCGACGCGGGAGTCACGGCGGTGTCGGGATTGTGCCGCCGGTCCAGCGCGTACCGGAACAGCTCGCCCTGCCACGGCTTGTCCGGGTCCGGCGCCGCGTGCACCAGGTTGAGGATGTCGCCGAAGCGGTACCCCTTGGACGCGGTGTCGTACTTGAGCAGCGACCTGCCGTGGTAGAGCCGTCGTACGGCGTCGGCGATCCCCCGCTTGACGGGCTTGGGGATGGCGCGACCGTACGTCGCCGTCCAGTAGGCGAGCAGTTCGCCGGGCTCGTCGGGCCGCTGGAGCACGGAGGCGACGACCTGACGGTTCGAGGGACCGCCGGTCGCGCCGACCGCCAGCCGGGCGTGCACGTACTCCGCGGCGCCCACGATCGAGGCGGTCCGCATGTTGCCCTCGCCACGCAGCCAGCCGAGCAGACCGGCCGTCCACGCCGGGTCGGTGACGGCGAGCTCGCGCAGGAGCTCCGCGAACCGGTCGTCACGGTCGGCGCCGGACTCGTAGAAGGTCTGCTGCGAGACGAAGTTGGCGACGGCGAGCAGGAAGAGCTCGGACCGCGCGTCCCGCTCCCGGCCGCGGCCGCCCTCGTAGGTACGGAGCACGCGTCCGGTGGAGGTGACCCGCGAAACGGGCTGCGCCCGGGCCGCCTTGGTGTTGAATCGCGCCATGGTGAATTCCCCCCGAATTCATTGGAGTTTCGGAGGAGGCGCGGCAGAAGGAGGGTGTCCGAGTTCGGGAATCGGCGGCGGAACACAACCTGGCGCGTCTGCCATTCCGCCACACCGGCCCTGGGCCGATGACGGGATTCGAACCCGTACCCCCTTTCGGGGACCAAGACCTGAAGTAACCGCTGCCTTCGCACCGGACACCCACCATGAGCTGCGCCTCCCGAGTTCAAGAACACACGCACCGGGAGGTGCATGAAGTTTTTGGTGTCCAGAGATCGAAGTCGGCGGAACCGACGTGGTGCTCTAGCCCCTGAGCTACACCGGCGCGTTGTACCGGTGGCGGGACTCGAACCCGCGGTCGCCCCATTAGAAGTAGAAGTAGGTCCTGCCTTCGCACCTGGACATGCACAACTTTAGGAGGCGGGCCGCGGGACGGGCGAACGAATTAACTAGCCGCGCTGCTGGCGCTTCCAGGGCCCCGTGATCGCGAGCATGATGCCCGGGGTCTGGATGTTGGCGTACAGGGTCCGGCCGTCGGGCGAGAAGGTGACGCCGGTGAACTCGCTGTACTCGGGCTCCTCTTCGGTGCCTGCGTTCAGCTCGTTGCGGGCGATGGGGTAGGTACGCCCGCTCTCGGTGGCGCCGAACAGGTGCTGGAGGCCCTCGCCGTCCTCGGCGATGACGAGACCGCCGTACGGGGAGACGGTGATGTTGTCCGGGCCGTCGAAGTCGCCTTCCTGGGACGGGTCCGGGTTGACGCCGATGCGGACCTTGAGCGTGAGGGTGCGGCGCTTGGGGTCGTAGAACCACACCGAGCCGTCGTGCTGGACGGGGCTCTCCGCGCGGGCGTACGAGGAGACGATGTACACGCCGCCGTCGCCCCACCACATGCCCTCCAGCTTGCGGGCGCGGGTGACCTGGCCGGTGCTGAACTGCTTGCGGACGGAGATGGTCTTGGCGTCGCGGTCCTGGACGTCCACCCAGTCGACGCCGTAGACCGTGCCGATCTTTGTGGCGCGGGAGAGGTCGTCGACGAACTGGCCGCCGGAGTCGAAGCACTTGAAGGCCTGAAGCGTGCCGGCGTCGTCGGCGAGGGTGCGCAGCTTGCCGCGGCCGTGGTGGAAGTGCTCGGGCGGGGTCCAGCGGTAGAGCAGGCCGTTGGGGTTGGAGGCGTCCTCGGTCAGGTAGAGGTGGCCGCGCTTGGGGTCGACGACGACGGCCTCGTGGGCGTACCGGCCCAGCGCCTTCACGGGCTTGGGGTTCCGGTTGGCCCGGCGGTCCTCGGGGTCGACCTCGAAGACGTAGCCGTGGTCCTTGGTGAAGCCGTTGGTGCCGGTCTTGTCCTCGGTTTCCTCGCAGGTCAGCCAGGTGCCCCACGGGGTGTTGCCGCCCGCGCAGTTGGTGGCGGTGCCGGCGATGCCGACCCACTCGGCGACGTGGCCGCCGGGGCGGACCTCGACGACGGTGCAGCCACCGGCGGCGGCCTGGTCGTAGACGAGGCCCTCGGTGAGCGGAACGGGGTACTTCCAGTTGGCGCGGGGGCCGGCCAGCTCGTGGTTGTTGACGAGGAGGGTGGCGCCGCGCGGGCCGTCGAAGGTGGAGGTGCCGTCGTGGTTGGAGGGGGTGAACTCGCCCGACTCCAGCTTGGTGCGGCCGCTGTACGTGATGATGCGGTACTTGAAGCCGGCGGGGAGCGCGAGGATGCCGTCCGGGTCGGGCAGCAGCGGTCCGTAGCCGACGCCACCGTGCCCGTGCGCCGCGTCGGCCGCGTCGGCGGCCTCGGTCTCGGTGGCGGCGAGGGCATTCGGGGCGGTGGCCAGGGCGCCGACGCTGCCCGCCAGCGCGACACCGGCACCGGTGAGGGCGGATGTCCTGGCGAAGTCCCTGCGGGTGAGCGACATGGTGTCTCCTGTGACGTTCGGAGTGCCGTGGAGGGTGGCGGACCTCAACTCGGCGCACACGCTCCCGCCCGCCCCTGAACTCCGGTTGAACGCAGGGCGACATCGCAGTCGTCTGTTCCATGAATCCGTAAGCGCCGCCCCACGGCAACCAAAAGCCCCACCCAAGAAACACACCACAGAGGTCAACGTTTCCCCCGCCCGCAGGATGGCTCCCCGCCGCCCGCCTCCCCACCGCCCGGCCCCTTCGCCGCCACCCGGCCTTCCCAACCACCCGGTCTCTTCACCGCCGCCTGAACTCTTTTCCGCCGCGACGGCGCCCAGCCCAAACGACGGCACCCGGCGGTGCCCGGCCACCCGCACACCCCCACCGCACCGGCGCACACCCGCAACAGCCCGCGCCTCGATCCCTTTCCGCCGCTACGGCGCCCAGCCGAAACGGACGCGCCCGGCGGTGCCGACCCCCGCACGCGCCCCGGCCCCTTCGGCGCTACCCCCCGTGCTGCGACCGTGCCTTGAACGCCGCCTTGCGGGCCTCCTTGGCCACCTTCTTGTCCGGGTGGAGGCGGCCCATCGCCTCGAGTACGTCGGCCGTGTCCGGGTGTCCGACCCGCCATGCCTCGGCGAAGAACCCGCTGTGCTGCTGGGCCAGGCCCTCCACCAGCGCCTGCAGCTCCTCGGAGTTCCCTTCGGCGGCCAGCTGCGCCGCCACCGTGTCGATGGTCAGCCAGAAGATCATGTCCTGGGAGGGCGCCGGCACGTCGGCGGCACCGCGTTCGGCCAGCCAGACCCTCGCCAGGCCGCCCAGTTCGGGGTCGTCGAGGACTTCGCGAAGGGCGGGCTCGGCCTCGGGGCCGAGCAGGGACAGCGCCTGCTGGCAGCGCAGCCGCCGCAGCGGGGCGCCCGCGTCCGCGCCGCGCGCGGCGGCCAGCAGCTCCCGGGCCGCGGCGAGCGATTCCCGGCGGGCCAGCCACTGCTCGGTCTCGGCCTGCGCAGCCCCCTGCGGAAACGCGGCCGTACCGTCGAGCAGCGCGTCCGCGCCCTTGTCGGCGAGCTCCCCGACCGCCGGCGCCTCGAAGCCGGCCTCCAGCAGCCGCGCCCGCAGTCCGTACGCGCCGAGCGGGGTGAGCCGCACCATGCCGTAGCGGGAGACGTCGGCCTCGTCGACCGGCCCCGCCGCCGGCTCCTCCTCCGCGTCGGCCATCAGCGCCTCGTCGACCGGCTGGTACTCGACGAGCCCGACCGGCTCAAGCAGCCGGAACTGGTCGTCGAGCCGCATCATCGCGTCGGAGACCTGTTCGAGGACGTCGTTGGTCGGCTCCCCCATGTCGCTGGGCACGATCATCGACGCGGCGAGCGCGGGCAGCGGCACCGGCGCCTCGCCGGGACCGCCCTCGCTCACGGTCAGCAGGTACAGGTTGCCGAGGACGCCGTCGAGGAAGTCCGCCTCCCCCTCGGGGTCCCAGCCGAGTGACGAGAAATCGACCTCGCCGCCCTCGTCGAGCGCATCGACAATTCCGTCCAGGTCGGGCACGCTCGCGTCGGCGATCACGGTCTCCAGCGCGGCCTGCCACACCGCGAGGACGTCGTGCGGCGAGCCCCCGAGCAGCGCCAGCTCCTCCCCCGCCGCCACCGTGCCGGCCTCCTCGTCGGCGATCTCGACGAGTCCGGCGTCCAGGGCGACCCGCCAGGCCTCACCGGCGTAGGCGGCGGCGTCGTCCCCGGTGAGTCCGAGCGCCTCGGCCGCGGCCGGGAGCTGCTCCTCGACCAGTCCGCCGCCCGCGTCCACGCGGGTGTCGGGACCGGCCCAGCGGGCGAGCCGGGCGGCCCGGGCGAGCAACGGCGTGGACAGCGCGGCATGCGCCAGCTCCGCTTCGGAAAGCAACTGCACCGGCGGCAGGGGGGCGCTGTCAGACATCGGCTGGTTCTCCTCGGACGCCTCAACGGTCGTACGGCGACATGGACACCGTACCGACGGCCGTACGACCACCTGAACGCCGTACGGCTCAGCCGCTCAGCCTAGACGGATTTCCACCCATGCCGCCCGGTTCATCTCCCCGCCGGACCTCGCACATGGCTGAAACCTTGACAACTGCCTTGATCAGGCAGGAGATTGACGCGCGTAGAAAACGGGGGGACAACTGTTCACTCTGTATCTACGCGTGTCATATCCGCGTCACATGGCGTACATGAACCTGTCATGAACGCTCCATAAACCGCCCTCGTCCCGGCGCTTCCGTATGTCCCCGGAGGGATTCCCTTGCCGAGCAGGTCTTCCGCGCGTCTCGCCGCGCTCACCGTCGCCGCCGTCTGCAGCGCGGCGTCCACCGTCGCCCTCACCTCGCCCGCCCAGGCCGACGGGCTGCGTATCCACGACATCCAGGGCACCACCCGTACCTCGCCGTACGCCGGCCAGAAGGTGACGGACGTCCCCGGCATCGTCACGGCCACGCGCACCTACGGCTCCTCGAGAGGTTTCTGGCTCCAGGATCCGACGCCGGACGACAACCCGGCCACCAGCGAGGGCGTCTTCGTCTTCACCAGCTCCACCCCGAAGGTCGCGGTCGGCGACTCCGTCACGGTCACCGGCACGGTCTCGGAGTACGTCCCGGGCGGCGCCTCGACCGGCAACCAGTCGCTGACCGAGATCACCAAGCCGACGGTCACCACCGTCTCCACCGGCAACGCGGTCCCGGCGCCGGTCGTGATCGGCAAGAAGTCGGTGCCGAGCGCGTACACCCCCACGGGTGACACGGCCGCGAGCGGTTCGGTCAACGGCCTGACCCTGCAGCCGAAGAAGTACGCCCTGGACTACTACGAGTCCCTGGAGGGCATGAACGTCCAGGTCAAGGACGTCCGCGTGGTCACCGCCACCGACCCGTACGCCGAGCTGTGGGTCACGGTGAAGCCGCACGAGAACCGCACCAACCGCGGCGGCTCGCTCTACCGCTCCTACCGCGACCAGAACACCGGCCGCCTGCAGATCCAGTCCCTCGGCTCGACCGCCGACTTCCCGGCGGCGAACGTCGGCGACACGCTGACCGGCGCCACGACCGGCCCGATGGACTACAACCAGTACGGCGGCTACACCCTCGTCGCGAGCGCGCTGGGCACCCTGAAGAGCGGTGGCCTGCAGCGCGAGACGACGAAGAAGCAGTCGCACGGCGAGCTGGCGGTGGCGACCTACAACGTCGAGAACCTCGACCCCTCCGACGGCACCTTCGCCGCGCACGCCGCCGCGATCGTGAACAACCTCCAGTCGCCCGACATCGTGTCCCTGGAGGAGATCCAGGACAACAACGGCGCGAAGGACGACGGCACGGTCGCCGCCGACGTGACGGTGAACAAGCTGATCGACGCGATCGTCGCGGCGGGCGGCCCGAAGTACGAGTGGCGTTCCATCAACCCGGTCAACGACCAGGACGGCGGCGAGCCCGGCGGCAACATCCGCCAGGTCTTCCTGTTCAACCCGGAGCGGGTGTCCTTCGTCGACCGCGCGGGCGGCGACTCCACCACCGCGGTGGGCGTCACCAAGGTGCACGGCAAGGCCCAGCTGACGGCCTCCCCCGGCCGTGTCGACCCGGCGAACTCCGCCTGGACGACCAGCCGCAAGCCGCTGGCCGGCGAGTTCGTCTTCCAGGGCAAGACGGTCTTCGTGATCGCCAACCACCTGAACTCCAAGGGCGGCGACCAGGGCCTGACCTCGCAGTACCAGCCGGTGGTGCGCAGCTCGGAGACCCAGCGCCACGCGCAGGCGACGCTGGTCAACGCGTTCGTCAAGAGCATCCTCGACGTCCAGAAGGACGCCGAGGTCATCGCGCTCGGCGACATGAACGACTTCGACTTCTCCGGCACCACCAAGATCCTGGAGAACGGCGGCGCGCTCTGGTCGGCGATCCAGTCGCTGCCGACGAAGGAGCGCTACACCTACGACTACCAGGGCAACGAGCAGGTCCTGGACCAGATCCTGATCAGCAAGCAGATCCGCGGCAACGGCGACTTCGAGTACGACAGCGTGCACATCAACTCGGAGTTCCACGACCAGATCAGCGACCACGACCCGCAGGTGCTGCGCTTCCGCCCCTGACGGCCCGACGGCCCGACCGGCTGGCTGACCGGCTGACCGGCAGGCCGGCCGGGTTCAGGACTGGCTGTACACCCCGTTCAGCCAGTCCTGCCAGGCGGTCTCGTTCGCCTCGGCGTCGGCGTCCGGCGCGAAGTCGTGGATGCTGATGCCGACCGGGGCACCCCAGTGGTTGCGCCCGAAGAACCGGACGAGGGCGTCGTCGGTGCGCAGTCCGATGAAGTACGGGTCGCGGTAGTCGACCACCGCGTCCAGGGCCCGCCCGCCGGGCCCGCGGACGCTCGCCTTCGCGCCCTCGGCCAGGTCGTCCGGCAGGCCGAGGGCGCGGCCCACGGCGGTGAAGGCGTCCGGCGCCTGGGACGCCTCCGGCCCGTTCAACTGGGCGAAGCTCACCGGGCGGGGCGCGAAGTGGGTGAGGTACTCGCGCAGGGTGTGCAGGTAGAAGTCGGTGTGCCGGCTCGCGCCGTCGTACTGGTTGTCCCAGTCGTCGGTGAAGATCCCGCTGTGCACATAGCGCACCCAGGCGCGGCGGCCGCCGTCGCGCTCCTCGATGACGTGCTCCAGCTGGTTGGCGCTCTGGGTCGGAAAGCCGACGTCCTCGCTGCGGGTGACCAGGTGGTGCGGCGGGTCGTAGGCGGTGACGGTCGAGCCGAAGGCCGCCGTGCCGCCCACCCGGGGCTCGGGCGGCTGCATCGGCCACAGGTATCCGCCGGTGCCGTGGGTGATCGCCTCCCACACCTCTCCTGGCGTGGCGTCGACCTCGAACTCACGGACGATCTCGAATTCCTTGGACATGGGGACTCCTGCTCAGCTTCCGAGTGCGGGACGGTCCTCGGCCGGGGGCCGGGGCACGTCCTTGTCTGCCGGGTCTGCCGGACGGCTCTCGCCCTCGGCCGCGGGGCGGGTCTCGTCCTCGGCGGCGGGCCGGGGCTCGCCCCCGACCGCCGAACGGGCCGCGCCGTCGGCCGCGGGCCCGGTCCCGTCCCCGGCTGCGGACCGGGACTGCTCCTTGACGGTCGGATGGACGGCGACCACGATCCGGTGGTCCCGGCCGGCCTCCGCGTCGGGTGCGTCGTACTTGCGGATGAGCGCGCTCACGCCCGCCGTCAGCTCCTGTACGAAGGCCGCGCGGTCGGCGGCGGAGGCGAAGCGGACCTCGCCGTCCAGCGCGTAGGTCGCCAGCCGCTTGCGGGCCTTGGCCGCCCCGCTGATCAGCATGCCGACATCGCGCACCAGGCGCGCGCCGAGCGCGAGCAGCCAGCGTGCGGAGAGCTGGTCACGGAAACGGTCCGGGTCCGGCTGTACGGCGGGCAGGGCGGCCGGCGAGATGACGTACGACGCGGCGGTCGCACGCATCAGCCGCTCGTTGACATTGCCCTTGCGCCGCTCGCCCGCCAGCTCGACCAGGCCGTGCCGCTCCAGCGCCTTCAGGTGGTAGTTCACCTTCTGCCGGGGCAGCCCGACCCGGCCGGCGAGCATCGCGGCCGACGCGGGCGCGTCGGCCAGTTCGGCGAGCAGCCTGGCCCGTATGGGGTCCAGCGACACGGCCGCTGCCTCGGGGTCCTCGATCACGGTGACGTCCAGCATGGCTTCACCGTCTCACCGAAAACTTTTTTTGTCCATGCAGGTGGAGTTTTCGGCGGGACGTCGTCGGCGTCCGCCCTCAGCCCTGTTCCCCCCGCTCGCCGAGCCGGGCCAGCTGGCTCTGGAACCAGTCGAGCCGGGCCTGCAACAGGGCCGCCTCCGCGACCAGTTCGGGCACCCCGAACCCCTCGCCCGCCACCGGCAGGCCGTCGCCGTCCCCCGCACCCCCGGCGATCACCCGCAGCCCCTGCCCCGCCAGCCGGGCGAACCCGGCGAGCGAGACCGACGTACGCGCCCGTACGCAGCCCGCACAGGCGGCCGCGAGGGCACGCCAACCGGGCCTGCCCCAGCCCGCGTCGGCGAGCGCGACGGCCGCCGCACCGCAGGCGCACGGCCCGACGGCGGCGGTCCGCACCCGCTGCCGGGCGTAGCGGAAACCGCGCTCGAAACGGATGTAGGCGCCGAGGACGGAGACTTCGAGCAGCACCGCCGCCCGGTGCTCGGCGGTGCACAACAGGGCCTCGGCGACCTCGCGTTCGTGCACACAGTGGAAGCCGCAGTCGCACAGCCGCGCGGGCGGGCGGTGCCGTCGGCCGTAGACGCAGGACGCGTCGTCCAGCACTCCGTACGGCAGCGCGCCGCCCAGCGACACACCGGTGAACCCGGCCCGTGCGCCGTCCTGGGACAGCATCGGGTGGGCGATCTTGTAGCCGGTCGGCGGCTCCGTCGGGCGTTCCGCCGGGAGCCGCAGCCTCATCGGGCGGCCGGGGCCTCTTCGGACGCGGACGCGGCCCGGGGTTCGCGGGTCTCGTGGATCTCTTCGTCGAGTACGGGGAGTTCGGGTACTTCGCCGTGGACGAGCGGCCGCTCCTCAGCGACCCCGGTGGCCAGTGCCTTGCCCAGCTTCATGGTGCCTCCCATGACCCATGACCTGCCGTCGGTGACCGTCCGGCCCATAGTGACCCATGAGGGGCCGAGTTGGACACAGGGCCTCCGGTCTCCAGGAGGCCGACAACTTAGCATTGCTAAGACGTATCAGGTAGAAGAATTAAGTAGAGCTAAGCTGTCGTGCGGCCGAGACTACCCCCATGACGAACCCACGCGACACCGCCCGCTCGCCTCGCCCCTTCGGCCGCACCCTCTGCGCGATGGTCACCCCCTTCACCGACACGGGCGCGCTCGACCTCGACGGCGCGCGGCGGCTGGCCGCGCATCTGGTGGCGGAGGGCTGTGACGGTCTGGTGCTGAACGGCACCACCGGCGAGTCGCCGACCACGTCGGACGCCGAGAAGGCGGAGCTGATCGCGGCCGTCCGGGAGGCGGTGGGCGAGCGGGTGCCGCTCGTGGCGGGCGTGGGTACCGCGGACACCCTGCACACCGTCGAGCTGGCGCTGGCGGCGGAGAAGGCGGGCGCGGACGGGGTGCTGGTGGTGTCGCCGTACTACAGCAGGCCGCCGCAGGACGCGCTGGAGGCGCACTTCCTGGAGGTGGCCGAGGCGAGCGGGCTGCCGGTGATGCTGTACGACATCCCGGGCCGCACCGGCACCCGGATCGAGCCGGAGACGCTGGTCCGGCTCGCCGCCCACCCCCGGATCGTGGCCGTGAAGGACTGCTCCTACGACTTCCTCGGCGCCCAGAAGGTGCTGGCACGCACGGACCTGGCGTACTACGCGGGCTGCGACGAGCACATCCTCGCCCTGTACGCGGTGGGCGCGGCCGGCTGTGTGAGCACGGTGGCCAATGTCGTCCCGGCCCGGATCGCGGCGATCCTGGACGCGTTCGACGCGGGCGACACCGCCCGCGCCACCGGACTCCAGCTGGGGGCCACGCCGTTGATCGAGGCGATGATGGCCGCGGGGCTGCCGGGCACGGTCACGGCGAAGACGCTGCTCGCCGGGATCGGCCTGCCCGCGGGCCCGGTGCGGGCACCGCTGCGGCCCGCCGGCCGGGAGGCGGCCGACGGGCTGCGGGCGGTGTACGAGGAGCTCGGGGCGGGCTGATCAGGAAACAGAGGCAGAACGCCCGGAAGGATCACCCATCGGATTCTCTTCAAGAGAACCACCTCGCTTCGAGACAGTTGGGAATCGAAGTCGCCGCATCCGGCATTCAAGCTGAGCCATCGTCAGAAGTGGTAGCATTTTGGTTGTGGCTAGAGGCGATCGCAGAGAGTCGCTGAACCTTCGGGTCCCCCCGGACTTGAAGCGTCAGATCGAGGACTACGCCGACCGGGCGGGCATCTCGATCAACGCTGCCTCATGTGTTCTCCTCACCGACGCCCTGCGTCTTGACCGGAGGCGCACTGAGTGATCAGGGCATACAAATTCCGGCTGCGCCCCACCGTCCGGCAGGCACAAGCACTCACCGAGATGCTGCGGGATCACTGCTCGCTCTACAACGGCGCCTTGCAGGAGCGGCGAGACGCCTACCAACACACGACGAAGACGAGCATCAAGTATGTTGACCAGTCCGCGCAATTGAAGGAGATCCGAGCGTTCGACCCGGAGCGTCAGGGCCGCTGGTCGTTCAGCTCACAACAGGCCACGCTACGCCGTCTGGACAAAGCATTCCAGGCGTTCTTCCGCCGTGTGAAGAACGGTGAGACGCCTGGATACCCGCGTTTCAAGGGTGCCGGACATTTCGACACGGTGGTGTTCCCGAAGGACGGGGACGGATGCCGCTGGAACTCCACTCCGCACGACCGCCAGACACGCGTCCGCCTCCAAGGCGTCGGGCACGTACGCGTCCACCGGCACCGGCCCGTGGAGGGCCAAGTGAAGACGATCAGTGTCAGACGTGAGGGGCGGCACTGGTACGTCGTCCTCGCCTGCGACAACGTGCCCGCCAGCCCCCTGCCCTCCACCAGCAGCATCGTGGGCATCGACATGGGCACAGTGCACTTCTTCACCGACTCAGACGGTAAGCACGCCGAGAACCCGCGTTTCCTCCAAGCCTCCGCCGAAGAGCTGGCCAAAGCGCAGCGGCACCTGGACACCTTCCCCAAGCGCACCCGTGAGCGAACGAAGAAGCACCGGGCCGCCGCCCGGAAGGTCGCCCGGTTGCATACCGAGATCCGGCACCAGCGCTTGGACCACCACCACAAGACCGCCCGCTTGCTCGTCCAGGACCACGACGTCATCGCGTACGAGCGACTCAACACCGCGGGCATGACCAAGGCACCCCCACCCAAGCCGGACCCCGCCACGCCCGGGACCTTCCTGCCGAACGGCGCTGCCGCGAAGGCCGGGCTCAACCGCATTATTCTCGACGCGAGTTGGGGGCAGTTCCTCAGAATCCTGGCGAACAAGGCTGAGAGTGCCGGTCGCCGAGTGGTTGAAGTGGACGCCCGCAACACCTCTCGTACGTGCCCCGAATGCGGGCACATCGCGAAGGAGAATCGCGTCACGCAGGCAAAGTTTGAGTGCACGGCGTGCGAGTTCACAGCAAACGCGGACCATGTCGGCGCACTGAACGTCCTCAGCAGGGCCGGGCTGGTCCTCTGCGACGCTGCTTGACTAAGCGGCGTAGGAAGCCTGCGCGTTTAACGCGCGGGTGGAGTCACCGTCACCTTCTCTTCCCGTGGCCCATCTCGTGCCCGGCTCTATGTCCGTGTTGACGCCTGCGGAGCAGCGCCGCTATGCCTGCCCGGCACGCGACTATTCACCGGCGCTGCGCGCGCCCGCTGCCGTACGTTGGCCCCGTGAGCCGCCCCCTGCTGTTCCTGGACGTCGACGGCCCCCTCAACCCGTACGCGGCGAAGCCCGAGCGACGCCCCGCGGGATACACGACGATCCGGGCGACCGTCCGCCCGGGGCGCCCGCTGCGGGTGTGGCTGAACCCGTCACACGGCCCGGCGCTGCTCGCCCTCGGTTACGAGCTGTGCTGGGCGACCACCTGGATGGCCGAGGCCAACCGCTGGATCGCGCCCGTCGTAGGGCTCCCCGAGTTGCCGTACGTCGACTTCGGCCGGGGCCTGCTGGCGGAGCGGCCGGACGGGGTCCACTGGAAGACGGAGGCGATCGTGGCGTACGCCGCGGGGCGCCCGTTCGCCTGGGTGGACGACGAACAGAGCCCGGCGGACACGCTGTACGTCCGCGCCCACCACCCCGGCCCGGCCCTGCTGCACCACGTCGACCCGCGGATCGGGCTACTGGAGGCCGACTTCACCGCGCTGGCGGAGTTCCGGGCGACCATGCCACAGGACGGCTGAGCGCCCTCCCGCCGACGTGACGGAAGGGCGCTCGGCACCTCGGAACCGGGTGCGTCAGTTGTGGCTGTGCAGGATCTCGTTCAGGCCGCCCCAGACCGCGTTGTTGGGGCGGGCCTCGACGGTGCCGGTGACCGAGTTGCGGCGGAAGAGGATGTTGGAGGCGCCGTTCAGCTCGCGGGCCTTGACGATCTGCCCGTCGGGCATGGTGACGCGGGTGCCCGCGGTGACGTACAGGCCGGCCTCGACCACGCACTCGTCGCCGAGTGCGATGCCGACGCCCGCCTCGGCGCCGATCAGGCAGCGCTCGCCGATGGAGATGATCACGTTGCCGCCGCCGGAGAGCGTGCCCATGGTGGAGGCGCCGCCGCCGATGTCCGAGCCGTCGCCGACGACGACGCCGGCCGAGATGCGGCCCTCGACCATCGAGGTGCCGAGCGTGCCGGCGTTGAAGTTGACGAAGCCCTCGTGCATGACGGTGGTGCCCTCGGAGAGGTGCGCGCCGAGGCGGACCCGGTCGGCGTCGGCGATCCGCACGCCCTTCGGGGCGACGTAGTCCGTCATCCGCGGGAACTTGTCGACAGAGGTCACCTGGAGGTGCAGGCCCTCGGCGCGGGCGTTCAGCCGGACCTTCTCGATGTCGTCGACGGCGACCGGGCCGAGGGAGGTCCAGGCGACGTTGGCGAGCAGGCCGAAGATGCCGTCCAGGCTCTGGCCGTGCGGCTTCACCAGGCGGTGCGAGAGCAGGTGCAGGCGCAGGTAGGCGTCGTGGGTGTCGAGCGGCTTGTCGTCGAGGGAGGCGATGACCGTACGGACCGCGACGACCTCCACGTTGCGGCGGGCGTCAGGGCCGATCGCCCTGGCCGCACCCTCGCCGAGGAGTTCCACGGCCTGCTCGGCGGAGAGCGTCTCGGTGCCGGCCGGGCCGGGCTCGGCGACCAGCCCGGGGGCCGGGAACCAGGTGTCGAGAACAGTGCCGTCGGCGGCGATCGTGGCAAGCCCGGTGGCCACGGCGCCGGTGGTGCGAGGAGCAGTCGTGTCGGTCATGAGGGAAACCTAACCGGCCGGGGCCCGCGCAGGCCAACCGGCGACGGGGGTGTCTCAGGTCGCGGGCGGCCCGCACTCCCCTCGTGGTGCGGGCCGCCCTGGTTCGCAGGTGTCAGCCGCGGTCGCCGGCCTCGTCCACCACGGCCTTCGTGATGATCGAGTTGCCGCCGACGACCTTGTCGCCCTCGACCATCCGCATGCCGACGATCCGGTACGTCTGCGGGTCGATCAGCCACTGGTCCCACATCGTCCGGCCGGTCTTGGGGTTGTCCTCCCGGCCGTAGCCGAGCGCGATCACCCGGCGCCCGGAGGCGGTCTCGACCAGGTGGTCGGTGAGGTCTCCGCCCGGCAGGGTCGCGAGGGCGCGGTAGAGCGAGGCCAGTCCCTTCGGCGGCATGACGTCGGCGGTCAGCAGGACGCTGATCTCGCCGTAGTCGTTGCGTGCCTGGGACTCGCCCTTGGCGTCGGCGATGGCGTTCGTCTCCCGCAGGGCCTTCAGCGTCTGCTCGCCGTCGGCCGGCAGGGCGGCCAGCACCCGGTACATCTCGCGCGGCGAGCGGTCGTCGCCCTCCCCGCCGTTCTCCAGGTGCATCTTGGTGACGCTGAGCTTGCGGTGCTTGCCCGAGGTGTCCAGCCCAAGGTCGGCCATGGCGGTGCCGTCGTACCTGAGCCAGCTCTCCCGGGGGCCCAGCAGCACCTTCATGGGGCCGGTGGCGTTCTTGGCCTGCTCGTTCAGCGGCTCCTGCATGCTCTTGGTGTAGATCCACTGTTTGGCCGTGGGTACCGCGGCGTCCGGCTCCGTGTCGAGCACGTCGGCCGCCCGGCGCAGGAACTCGGCCGCGCTCACCCCCTTGAGCCGCAGGCTCGGTGCCGCGGTCGGCGAGGCCGCCGGCTCGACCTTCCGCCCCGTGCCGCCGCCCAGCAGCAGCGAGACGGTGACGGCGACGGCGGTCACCGCGGCCACCACCCCGATGATCACGAACTCCCGCCGCTGCCACAGCGCCCGGCGCCGCTCCCCGGCCAGCGCCGCCTCGACCAGCCGCGTCCGCCCCGGCGCGAGCCGCGCGCGGTCGGGCACGGGCGCGTCGGCCCGCAGCTCGCGCACCTTGGTCATCTCGTCCATCGCTACGCCACCTCCGTCGCGTCGCTCACGAATGCGGGATCGGCACCCAGCGCCGTACGGACCTTGCGCCGCGCCCGGTTGAGCCGGGAGCGGACCGTGCCGACCGGGATGTCCAGCGCCTCGGCGACCTCCTGGTAGGTGAGTTCGGCCCAGGCGACGAGCAGCAGGACGTGCCGGTCGCCCGCGCTCAGCGCCGCGAGGGCGCCGGCGAGCGGTCCCTGGGCGGCGATCCGGCTGTCGGTGTCCTCGACCCAGAACTCGCCCCAGGAGACGGCGACGGGGTCGCGCCCGGTGCGGGCCAGCGCCTTGAGCGCGCGCACCTCGGTGCGGCGCTGCCTGCCGATGAGGTTGCCCGCGATGCCGTACAGCCAGGGGCGGGCGTTGGGGCGCGTCAGGTCGTAGCGCGAGCGGATGCGGAACGCGGCCAGGAAGGTGTCCGCCGTGATGTCGTCGGCCCCCGAGTCGCCCAGGCGGCGGGCCGCGTAGCGGTGGATGTCGGGCGCGTACCGGTCGTAGAGCAGGGCGAACAGTTCCGGCTGCTCCAGCGACTGGGCGACGATCTCCGCGTCGTCCTCCGTCCGTGTCGTGGACGGTGGTGGTCCGCTCACAAGGCTCCCCCTGGTTCGTCGGTGCGTGCGTGTCACCTGCTGTTCCCCGGTGGGGGCGGGAGAGTTCACGGTTTTCCGCAGAAGAATCGCGGCTTCCGGGAGGAGACCGCACGACGGCGAACCACCGGGGCGATCAGGGAATCACCCGCGCCAGCACCTCCCGCGCGTACTCCTCGTCGTACGGAACCCCGGTGAGCAGCACCTGCAGGCAGATCCCGTCCACGAGCGCGACGAGTGCCCGCGCCGTGAGGGGGTCGGTACGGCGGGCGAGCCGGTCGGCGAGATCCTCGGCCCACTCGGCGGCCACCGGGCGCAGGGCGGGGCGGCGCAGGGCGGCGAGGTAGAGCTCGCACTCCAGCTCGACGCCGGTGCGGTCGCCCGCGAGCCATTCGCCCATCAGGCCCGCGAGTTCGGTGGCCAGGTCGGCGTGGGGGTCCTCCAGACCGCCGCGCGAGGCGACCACCTTGGCGAAGCCCTCGTTCGCCTGCCGCAGCGCGGCGACCATCAGTTCGTCGAGGGTCTTGAAGTGGTACGTCGTCGAGCCGAGCGGTACGTCCGCCTCGGTGGCGACCGAGCGGTGGCTCAGCCCGGCCAGGCCCTTCTCGCCCACCACCCGGATCGCCGCCTCGATGATCCGCTGCCGGCGCTCGGGGTCGTAACGGCGGGGCATCAGTGCGCGCCTCCCAGGTTCAGGACCACCACGCCGCCGACGATCAGCAGGATCCCGGCCACCTTGACCAGGGTCAGTGCCTCCCCGAACAGCAGCAGGCCCAGCACGGCGATGGCGGCGGTGCCGACCCCGGACCAGATCGCGTACGCCGTGCCGATCGACAGCGTCTTCAGCGTCTGGGCCAGAAGCAGGAACGACACCACGTATCCCAACCCCGTCAGCAGCGACGGCCAGAACCTGCTGAAGCCGTCCGCGTACTTCATCGCCGTCGTGGCGGCGACCTCGGCGGCTATGGCGCCGGCGAGCGTCAGATATCCCATGTGTACGAGTGTACGCAACGTTGTGTACGGCTGTACATAACAGTGGGCGGCAAGTCGGCTCCTGGACGGCACCGAGAACGGCATTCCAACCCCCGTGCGCCACACGAAGATGTTTAATTCTCATAGAAACCGCTAGCTGAAACGGCTCCCCACGGCCCCGCGACTCCACTAGTGTGTGCACCTCTGTGATCCACCATTGCTTCACAGTTCACCCACCCCACCTTCACACCCCCGGCTGCCGCTGCCTTGGCGCCGCTGGAGGAAACGCGCATGCCAGAAATAACCCCCCAACCCCCGCCGCATCCCTCCTGGGAGAACGGCTGGGCCCCCGACACCTCCCGGGCTCCCGGAACCCGAAGACTCTGGCTGGCGGGCACGCTGGCCGTCGCCACCGTCGTCGCCTGCGTCACCGCGATAGCCGTCAGCCACAACGCCCCTGACAGGGCGTCATCGGCTGGTCCCACGGCGTCCGCGAACACCGACAACGGCCCCGGTCTGCTCTCCTTCGCCTCGCCGTCGGCGTCGGACACGACCGCCCCGCCCAAGGGCACGTCGGGGATGTCGGCGACCTCGCCGACCGCGACCGCGTCCGCGTCCACCACGGCGACGGCCACCGCCGGCGCCGGCGACGGCGCCGGTCCGAAGAGCTCGCCGTCCAGCGCGAAGCCGTCCAAGTCCACGCCATCCAAGGGCAGTTCGGGCGGCTCGGCACAACAGCCCAGCACCTCCCAGAAGTCGGTCCGCTCGGTCAACTACCCGGACCGCTACTGGCATGTGAGCGACGGCTTCGTGAAGCTGGACGCGCCGGGCGGCTCGGAGTCCCGTGAGGACTCCACGTTCACCGTGGTCAAGGGCCTGGCGAACAGCTCCTGCTACTCGTTCCGGACGTCCGACGGGAAGTACCTGCGGCACCGCAACTTCCTGCTGCGCGCCGACGGCAACGACGGCTCGTCCCTGTTCAAGCAGGACGCCACCTTCTGCGCCCGGACCTCGTCCTACTCGGGCGCGGTCATGCTGGAGTCGGTGAACTACCCCGGCCGCTACCTGCGCCACCAGAACTTCCAGCTGAAGCTGGTCTCCTACCAGAACAGCGACCTGTACCGCGCGGACTCCGCGTTCCGGTTGGTGGACCCGCTGGCCTGAGCGAACACACGCATGCGAAAGCGGCGGCACCTTCCAGGTGCCGCCGCTTTCACGTACGCGGTGTCAGACGTTGAACCCGAGCGCCCGCAGCTGCTCACGGCCGTCGTCCGTGATCTTGTCGGGGCCCCACGGGGGCATCCAGACCCAGTTGATGCGCAGTTCGTTGACGAGGCCGTCCGTGGCGGACTTGGCCTGGTCCTCGATGACATCGGTCAGCGGGCAGGCCGCAGACGTCAGGGTCATGTCGATCGTCGCGATGTTCGCGTCGTCGATGTGGATGCCGTAGATCAGGCCGAGGTTGACGACGTCGATGCCCAGTTCGGGGTCGACGACGTCGTACAGCGCCTCGCGGAGTTCTTCCTCCGAGGCCGGCTTCATCTCAACGGTCTCGCTCATGCCGTCTTCCTTTCGGCGTCGGCGCCACCCAGCGCCTGGGCCGTCGCGTCCTTCCACGCCATCCAGCTCAGGAGGGCGCACTTGACCCGGGCCGGGTACTTGGAGACACCGGCGAACGCGACCGCGTCCTCCAGAACCTCCTCCATCGCGTCGTCGGGCTCCAGCCGGCCCTTGGACTGCATCAGCTCCAGGAAGGTCTCCTGGATCTTCTGCGCGTCGGCCAGGTCCTTGCCGACGAGGAGATCGTTGAGCACGGAGGCCGAAGCCTGGCTGATGGAGCAGCCCTGGCCCTCGTACGAGACGTCCTCGATCGTCGTGCCGTCGTACTTCACTCGGAGGGTGATCTCGTCGCCGCACGTCGGGTTCACATGGTGCACCTCGGCGTCGCCATCCCTGAGACCACGCCCGTGCGGGTGCTTGTAGTGGTCCAGGATGACTTCCTGGTACATCGAATCCAGCTTCACGGTTTCAGCTCACGCCCTTCAGCCGAAGAAGTTCCGAACGTGCTCCAGGCCCTCGACCAGAGCGTCGATCTCGGCCGGAGTGGAGTACAGATAGAACGACGCTCGCGTGGTCGCAGGAATTCCGTAGCGCAGGCAGACGGGGCGGGCGCAGTGGTGGCCGACCCGGACCGCGATGCCCTGCTCGTCGAGGACCTGGCCCACGTCGTGCGGGTGGATGTCCCCGAGGGTGAAGGAGATCGCGGCGCCCCGGTCCTCGGCCGTGGTGGGGCCGATGATCCTCAGGTCCGGGACCTGCTGGAGGCGCTGGACCGCGTACTCCGTCAGCGCGTGCTCATGGGCGAGGATCTTGTCCATGCCGATGGCGTTCAGGTAGTCGATCGCCGCACCGAGGCCGACCGCCTGCGCGATCGGCGGGGTGCCCGCCTCGAACTTGTGGGGCGCCGGGGCGTACGTCGACGAGTGCATCGACACGGTCTCGATCATCTCGCCGCCGCCGAGGAACGGCGGCAGGTCCTCCAGGAGCTCCTGGCGGCCCCAGAGGACGCCGATGCCGGTCGGGCCGCACATCTTGTGGCCGGTGAAGGCCACGAAGTCGGCCTGGAGGGCCTGTACGTCCAGCGGCATGTGGGGCGCGGCCTGGGAGGCGTCGATGCAGACGAGGGCGCCGACCTCCTGGGCGCGGCGCACTATCGCCTCGACCGGGTTGACCGTGCCCAGGATGTTCGACACCAGCACGAAGGAGACGATCTTCGTCTTCTCGGTGATGATCTCGTTGATGTTGGACAGGTCGAGGCGGCCGTCGTCGGTGAGCCCGAACCACTTGAGCTTCGCGCCGGTGCGCTGTGCAAGGAGCTGCCACGGCACGATGTTGGAGTGGTGCTCCATCTCCGTGATGACGATCTCGGTCTCGTGGTCCACCCGGTAGGGCTCGTCGGCCCAGCCCAGCATGTTCGCCACGAGGTTCAGCGACTCGGAGGCGTTCTTGGTGAAGATCACCTCGTCGCGGCTGGGCGCGTTGATGAACTCGGCGACCTTGTCGCGCGCGCCCTCGTACATCGCCGTGGCCTCCTCGGCGAGCACATGCACACCGCGGTGGACGTTGGCGTTGTGGCGCTCGTAGTACTCGCTGAGGGCGTCCAGTACCTGGCGCGGCTTCTGGCTGGTCGCCGCGTTGTCCAGGTACACGAGCTTCTTGCCGTCGTGGACCAGCCGGTCCAGGACGGGGAAGTCCTTGCGGATCGCCTCGGTGTCGAGGAGGCCCGGCAGTTGTGTCACGCGGATACGCCGCCCTTCGTGTAAGCCTCGTAGCCCTCGTCCTCCAGCTTGTCGGCGAGCTCGGCGCCGCCGGACTCGACGATCCGGCCGGCGGAGAAGACGTGGACGAAGTCGGGCTTGATGTAGCGCAGGATGCGCGTGTAGTGGGTGATCAGCAGGGTGCCGACCTCGCCGGTCTCGCGGACGCGGTTGACGCCCTCGGAGACGATGCGAAGGGCGTCGACGTCGAGGCCGGAGTCGGTCTCGTCGAGGATCGCGATCTTCGGCTTGAGCAGTTCGAGCTGGAGGATCTCGTGGCGCTTCTTCTCGCCGCCGGAGAAGCCCTCGTTGACGTTGCGCTCGGCGAAGGAGGAGTCCATGGAGAGGCGCTCCATGGTCTCCTTGACCTCCTTCACCCAGGTGCGCAGCTTGGGGGCCTCGCCGCGGATCGCGGTGGCGGAGGTGCGCAGGAAGTTGGAGACCGAGACGCCGGGGACCTCGACCGGGTACTGCATCGCCAGGAACAGGCCGGCGCGGGCGCGCTCGTCGACGGACATCTCCAGGACGTCCTCGCCGTCGAGGGTGACGGTGCCGCCGGTGATCGTGTACTTCGGGTGACCCGCGAGCGAGTAGGCGAGGGTGGACTTGCCGGAGCCGTTGGGGCCCATGATGGCGTGCGTCTCGCCCTGCTTCACGGTGAGGTCGACGCCCTTGAGGATCTCCTTCGTGGCGTTGTCGGCCTCGACGGTGACGTGCAGGTCTCGGATTTCAAGCGTTGCCATGGGTGCCTCAGGACTCCTGGGTGAGGGAGACGAGCACGTCGTCCCCTTCGATCTTTACGGGGTATACGGGGACGGGGCGCGTGGCCGGGAGGCCGGACGGCTTGCCGGTGCGCAGGTCGAAGCTGGAGCCGTGCAGCCAGCACTCGATCTGGCAGTCCTCCACCTCGCCCTCGGACAGCGAGACGTTGGCGTGGGAGCAGATGTCGTAGATGGCGAACACCTCTCCCTCGGTGCGGACGACCGAGACCGGCGTGCCGTCGAGTTCCACCCGCTTCGGGGTGTCCTCCTCCAGCTCGCTCAGCCCGCAGGCGCGTACGAACGCAGTGGACGTCATGCGACCGAGGCCTCCAGCTCCTCCTCGATCTTGGCGAGCAGGCGCTCCTCGATGTCGGCGACACCGATCTGCTGGACCAGCTCGGCGAAGAAGCCGCGGACGACGAGGCGGCGGGCCTCGTGCTGCGGGATGCCGCGGGCCATCAGGTAGAAGAGCTGCTCGTCGTCGAAGCGGCCGGTGGCGGAGGCGTGCCCGGCGCCGACGATCTCGCCGGTCTCGATCTCCAGGTTCGGCACCGAGTCGACCCGCGCGCCGTCCGTGAGGACCAGGTTGCGGTTCATCTCGTAGGTGTCGGTGCCCTCGGCCTTGGCCTCGATGAGGACGTCACCGATCCACACCGCGTGCGCGTCGTCGCCCTGGAGCGCGCCCTTGTAGGCGACGTTGGACTTGCAGTGCGGGGTGTTGTGGTCGACAAGGAGGCGGTGCTCCTGGTGCTGCCCGGCGTCGGTGAAGTACAGGCCGTACAGCTCGGCCTCGGCGCCGGTGCCGGCGTAGGCGACGCGCGGGTGCAGTCGTACGACGTCACCGCCGAAGGTGACGACCACGGACTTGAAGCTCGCGTCCCGGCCGACCAGGGCGTTGTGCTGGGCCACATGGACGGCCTTGTCGTCCCAGTCCTGGACGGAGACGACGGTCAGCTTGGCGCCGTCGCCCAGCACGTACTCGACGTTGGCGGCGGTGACCACGTCACCGGTGTGGTCGATGACGACGACGGCCTCGGCGAAGGCGCCCAGCTCGATGACCTGGTGGCCGTAGGAGACCCCGCCCTGGCCGTGCACGCTGATCCGGATCGGCTCGGTGAGCACCGTGTCCTTGGGGACGGTGACCACGCCGGCCTGCTCGAAGGCGGAGTACGCCTGGGCGGCGACCCGGTCCACCGGGGTACCGGCCCGGCCGAGCCGGGGGTCGTCGCGGCCGACCAGCTCGACGGTGACGCCCTCGGGGGCCTCCACCGCGACCTTCAGGCCGTCGCCGGACGCGACCGCCGTGCCGTCGTGCAGCCCGCGCAGGCGCTCCAGCGGGGTGAACCGCCACTCCTCCTCGCGGCCGTGCGGGACCGGGAAGTCCGCGACGTCGAAGGAGGGGGGCGCGCTCATGCGCGTGGCGACGGTCGACTCGGCGGCCACCGCGATGGCGCCGGCGGTGGTGGAGCCCACCGGGGTGTTCTGAGCCTCAGCCATGGCTGTCGGTCTGCTCGCTTTCTTACGTGAGTGGCTTGACGGTGACGGCGGTGGCTTAGCCGACCGCGCCTTCCATCTGGAGCTCGATCAGCCGGTTGAGCTCGAGGGCGTACTCCATGGGCAGCTCCTTCGCGATCGGCTCGACGAAGCCGCGCACGATCATCGCCATCGCCTCGAACTCGGTCAGACCGCGGCTCATCAGATAGAAGAGCTGGTCGTCGGAGACCTTGGAGACGGTCGCCTCGTGGCCCATGGACACGTCGTCCTCGCGGACGTCCACGTAGGGGTACGTGTCGGAACGGGAGATGGTGTCGACGAGCAGCGCGTCGCACAGCACGTTCGACTTGGAGCCCGCGGCACCCTCGCCGATCTCGACGAGACCGCGGTAGGAGGTACGGCCGCCACCGCGCGCCACCGACTTGGAGACGATGTTGGAGGAGGTGTTCGGCGCCATGTGGACCATCTTGGAGCCGGCGTCCTGGTGCTGGCCCTCGCCCGCGAAGGCGATGGAGAGGGTCTCGCCCTTGGCGTGCTCGCCCATCAGGTAGACGGCCGGGTACTTCATCGTCACCTTGGAGCCGATGTTGCCGTCGATCCACTCCATGGTGGCGCCCTCGTAGGCGACGGCGCGCTTGGTGACCAGGTTGTAGACGTTGTTCGACCAGTTCTGGATGGTCGTGTAGCGGCAGCGGGCGTTCTTCTTGACGATGATCTCGACGACCGCGGAGTGCAGCGAGTCCGACTTGTAGATCGGGGCCGTACAGCCCTCGACGTAGTGCACGTAGGCACCCTCGTCGACGATGATCAGGGTCCGCTCGAACTGGCCCATGTTCTCCGTGTTGATACGGAAGTAGGCCTGGAGCGGGATCTCCACGTGGACGCCCGGTGGGACGTAGATGAAGGAGCCGCCCGACCACACGGCGGTGTTCAGCGAGGCGAACTTGTTGTCACCGACCGGGATGACGGTGCCGAAGTACTCCTTGAAGAGGTCCGGGTGCTCCTTCAGCGCGGTGTCGGTGTCGAGGAAGATGACGCCCTGCTCCTCCAGGTCCTCGCGGATCTGGTGGTAGACGACCTCCGACTCGTACTGGGCGGCCACGCCGGCGACCAGGCGCTGCTTCTCGGCCTCCGGGATGCCCAGCTTGTCGTAGGTGTTCTTGATGTCCTCGGGCAGGTCCTCCCAGGACTCCGCCTGCTTCTCCGTGGAGCGCACGAAGTACTTGATGTTGTCGAAGTCGATGCCCGACAGGTCCGAGCCCCAGTTCGGCATGGGCTTCTTCTCGAAGAGGCGCAGGCCCTTGAGGCGGAGCTTGGTCATCCACTCGGGCTCGGACTTCTTCGCGGAGATGTCCCGGACGACGTCCTCGTTGATGCCGCGCTTGGCGGAGGCGCCGGCCGTGTCGGAGTCGGCCCAGCCGTATTCGTACTTGCCCAGGCCCTCGAGCTCAGGGTGGGCAGTCTCCGTGGGGAGAGTCATGCGGGGTTCCTCCCGGCCGTGCTAGCAGATGCGTCAGTGGAAATCTTGGGGATGAACGTCGTGCAGACGCCGTCGCCGTGCGCGATGGTCGCCAGTCGCTGGACGTGCGTTCCGAGCAGTTCGGCGAAGATCTCCGTCTCCGCCTCGCACAGCTGGGGGAACTGCTCCGCGACATGGGCGACCGGGCAGTGGTGCTGGCACAGCTGCTCGCCGACCGGTGCGGTGCGCGCCGTTGCAGCGTACCCGTCCATGCTCAGGGCCTTGGCCAGCGCTTCGGTGCGCTCGTCGGGGCTCACGCTCTCGATCGCCTTGCGGTAGGCACTCGCCTGGGCCATGATCCGGGCCCGCGCGAAGGCGGTGACCGCCTCCTGGCCGCCCCCCTGCTCGGCGATCCAGCGCAGCGCGTCGGCGGCGAGCTTGTCGTACGACTGGTCGAAGGCGTCCCGGCCGCAGTCGGTGAGGACGAAGACCTTGGCGGGCCGGCCGCGCGTCCGCGCGCCGTACACCCGCTGCTCGCGCGCCTCCACGACGTCGTCGGCGACCAGGGCGTCCAGATGCCGGCGTACGGCCGCCGGGGTCAGGCCCAGGCGTCCGGCCAGCTCGGTGACGGTCGAGGGGCCGTGGTCCAGGATCGACCGCGCGACCCGGTTGCGCGTCGAGCGCTCACCGGTCGCTAGCTCCTCCTGCGGGGTCCCCGTGGGGGTCTCCCGAGCCTCGCCGACGTTTTTCACAACGCCATTGTTGCGTAATTCCTCAGAGCCAGGCAAGCGGCGTCCGGGCGACCGGACGGTGCCCTGCATCACTTAGGCATACCTAACCTTCCACCTGGCCTGACCTGCGGAAACGATCTTTGATCGATCATCCTCGGCCAATTCGGTGGCGTTCCACGGCCCCCTCCGGAACACTCCGGAACCATGCCCACACCGCCCCCCACCGGCCCTCTTGTCACGCGGGACGCCCTCGCCCAACAGCTTCACCAGCTGGGTGTCAAGACCGGCGAGACCCTCCTCGCACACACCTCGCTCAGCTCCCTCGGCTGGGTGAACGGCGGAGCCGTGGCCGTCGTCCAGGCCCTCCTCGACGCCCTCGGCCCGGACGGCACCCTGGTGGTCCCCACCCAGACCGGCGACCTCTCGGACCCCGCGGTGTGGGGGAATCCTCCGGTGCCCGAGGAGTGGTGGGCCACGATCCGGGCGACCATGCCGTCGTACGACCCCCGTACCACCCCCGCGCGCGGGGTCGGCGTGATCCCGGAGACGGTGCGGAACTGGCCCGGCGCCCTGCGCAGCGCCCACCCGCAGACCTCCTTCTCGGCCGTCGGCCCCCGCGCGGCTGAGATCCTCGACGGCCACGCCCCCGACTGCCGGCTCGGCGAGCGCAGCCCGCTGGCCCGGCTGGAGAAGCTGCACGCGCGCGTGCTCATGCTCGGCACCGGCTACGCCACCTGCACCAGCTTCCATCTCGCCGAGTACCGGATCCCCTCCCCACGCGTCCGGGTCGGCCGCCCCACCGCCGGCGGCGGCTGGGAGGAGGTCACCGAGGTGGCGATCACCTCCGACCGCTTCGACGAACTGGGCTACGACTTCGAACGCGACCGCCCGGTGGTCGTCCGCGGCCCGGTCGGCGCGGCCGAGGCCCGGCTCTTCCCGGTGGCGGAAGCCGTGGCCTACGCCGAGCGGTGGCTGGCCGTACACCGACCCCGTGAGAAGGAGATCTAGCACCCGGCCGTCCGGGTGACGGCAGCCGTACCTAGACTCTGTCACCATGCGAAGTGAGCCGGTGGTCCAGGTGCGGGACCTGGTGAAGCGGTACGGCACCAAGCCCGCTGTCAACGGCCTCGATCTGGTCGCCGAGGCCGGCGTGACCGCCGTACTCGGCCCCAACGGGGCGGGCAAGACGACCACGATCGAGACCTGCGAGGGGTACCGCAGGCCGGATTCCGGCACGGTGCGCGTCCTGGGCCTCGATCCCGTGCGGCAGTCCGCCGAGCTGCGCCCCAGAGTCGGCGTGATGCTCCAGTCCGGAGGCGTCTACTCGGGCGCCCGCGCCGACGAGATGCTGCGGCACGTGGCGAAGCTGCACGCGCATCCGCTGGACGTGGACGCGCTGATGGAGCGACTGGGCCTCGGCAGCTGCGGCCGGACGTCGTACCGCCGTCTCTCCGGCGGCCAGCAGCAGCGCCTCGCGCTCGCCATGGCCGTGGTCGGACGCCCGGAACTGGTCTTCCTCGACGAGCCGACGGCCGGCCTCGACCCCCAGGCCCGCCGGGCCACCTGGGACCTCGTCCGGGACCTGCGCACCGACGGTGTCTCGGTCATCCTCACCACCCACTACATGGACGAGGCCGAGCAGCTCGCCGACGACGTCGCCATCATCGACGCAGGCCGGGTGATCGCCCAGGGCTCCCCCGAGGAGCTCTGCAAGGGCGGCGCCGAGAACACCCTGCGGTTCACCGGCCGCCCCGGCCTCGACGTCGGCTCGCTCCTCAAGGCACTGCCGGCCGACTCCACGGCCGCCGAGCTGACCCCGGGCTCCTACCGGGTCATGGGCAAGGTCAACCCGCAGCTGCTGGCGACGGTGACCTCGTGGTGCGCCCAGCACGGCGTGATGCCCGAACGCATCTCGGTGGAGCGCCACACGCTGGAGGACGTCTTCCTGGAGCTGACCGGCAAGGAGCTGCGCTCATGAATCCGGCTCGCACAGAGATCGGCCGGGGGTCCGGGGGTCGCCCCCCGGGAAGGCACAGTCTGGAGCTGACCGGCAAGGAGTTGCGCTCATGACCACCGCGACCGACACCGACACCGGCACCTACGCCCCCCGGCCGGGTGCCGCCCCGCTCCCCCGCATGATCGCGGCGCAGGCGGCCCTGGAGACGAGGATGCTGCTCCGCAACGGCGAGCAGCTGCTGCTGACGGTGGTGATCCCGACGCTCGTCCTCGTGCTCTTCAGCTCGGTGGACGTCGTCGACACCGGATCCGGCAAGTCGGTCGACTTCCTGGCCCCCGGCATCCTGGCCCTCGCCGTCATGTCCACGGCCTTCACCGGCCAGGCCATCGCCACCGGCTTCGAGCGCCGCTACGGAGTCCTGAAGCGCCTCGCCTCCTCCCCGCTCCCCCGCTGGGCCCTGATGACGGCGAAGACCGCGTCGGTCCTGGTCACCGAGGTCCTCCAGGTGATCCTCCTGACGGTGATCGCCTTCGCCCTGGGCTGGTCCCCGCACGGCAACCCCCTCGCCGTCCTGCTCCTCCTGGTCCTCGGCACGGCCGCCTTCTCCGGCCTCGGCCTCCTGATGGCGGGCACCCTCAAGGCGGAGGCGACCCTGGCCGCCGCCAACCTGGTGTTCCTGCTGCTGCTCGTGGGCGGCGGGGTCATCGTCCCGCTGGACAAGTTCGGCGGAGCCCAGCACGCACTCGGCCTGCTCCCCATCTCCGCCCTCTCGGACGGCCTGCGGGACGTGCTCCAGCACGGGTCCGGGATGCCGTGGGGTGACCTGGGCATTCTCGCCGTGTGGGCGGTGGTGGCGCTGGGGGCGGCCGGGAAGTTCTTCCGCTGGGAGTGACGGACCGACGGTGGCGGAGTGAAAGCCGTCGCCAGGCCACGTGAGTGACGTTCGCGCCCAGCGGGAAAAGACGCTCCGTGTACGAGTCGGCGGAACTCCCCAGCGCTCTGCAGCCGTTGCTGCACGACGTCGTGATGTGCGTGGCGGCCCCGGCCTTCGTGGCATCGCCGCGGGACGGACAACTGCGCGGCCTGAGGGCGGAGGGCTTCTACGGCCACGACCGCAGGCTTCTGCACACGGTCTGTCTGCTGATCGACGGACGCGAGCCCGAGCCGATCGGCGTACAGCCGCTGGGCCCCGACCGGGTGCGCTTCACCTCGGTCCACCGCTATCAGGGCGACCCGACCGACGATCCCACCCTCATCGTCGAGCGGGTGCGGGTCGCCGGCCAGGGCGAGTTCATCCAGCTGAGAAACGTCGGTACGGTCACCCGCCCCCTCCGCCTCGAACTGGCACTGGCGACCGACCTCGCGGACATCGCCGACGTCAAGCGGGGCCGTCCGACGCCCACCGTGCCGTGCACCGCCTCCGGGGACGGCGGCGGTCTGCGCTGGCAGGCCCCGGCGGGCCTGGCCGAAGTCCGTGCCGCGGGCGAGGCGGAGGCACCGGAGGTCACGGACGGCCCGGAGGGCGGTACCTTCGCCTGGCCCCGGATCGTGCTGCGGCCGGGTGAGGACTGGCACACCCACGTCAGCGTGACCGGAGGCGCGGTCCCCGCTCCGCCGGGTCACCCCGGCGCCCCGCGGTCCCCGGCCCCCTGGGCCGAACCCCGGGTGGCGGGCGACCCCCGGCTGGTGGCGCTGGTCCGCCAGGGCCTCGACGACCTGGGGGCCCTGCGGCTGGCCGATCCGGACCGCGGAAGGCGAACGGCGGGCGGCGCCGAGGACCAGTTCATAGCGGCGGGATGTCCCTGGTACCTGACGTTGTTCGGCCGCGACTCGATCTGGTCGGCGCGCATGATGCTGCCGCTGGGCACGGATCTGGCCCGCGGCACCCTGTGGGCCCTCGCCCGCCGCCAGGGCACGGCCCACGACGTGTTCCGCGAGGAGGCGCCCGGCCGCATCCTCCACGAACTGCGCCCGGCCGACGCCGAACACGGCCACGGCCTGCGCCTTCCCTCCCGCTACTACGGCTCGGTGGACGCGACCCCGTTGTTCGTGTCGCTCCTGGTGGACGCCTGGCACTGGGGGCTGCCGGAGGACGAGGTGGACGCGCTGCTGCCGTACGCCGAGCGCGCCATGGAATGGGTGCTGGAGACCTGCGCCGGGGACGAGGACGGGTTCCTGCGCTACTACCCCCGGGCGGGCGGGCTGCGCCACCAGTCGTGGAAGGACAGCGAGGACGCGGTCCGGGACGCGACCGGCCGCCGTATCGAGCCGCCGCTGGCGCTGTGCGAGGTGCAGGGGTACGCCTACCAGGCGGCGACGGGGCTGGCCGAGTTGCTCTCGGCCCGGGGCCGTCACGACTCGGCCGTGCGGCTCCGCACCTGGGCGGACGCGCTGCGCAAGAGCTTCGCCGACGCCTTCTGGCTGTCCGCGCGGCTCGGTCCGGCCCCGCGGTACGTGGCGATCGCCGTCGGCCGGGGGCTGGAGCCGGTCAGCGGGCCCGCGTCCAACATGGGCCAGTTGCTGTCCACCGGCATCCTGGACGCCGACGGCTGCCAGGACGTGGCGGCATGGCTCGCGTCGCCCGAACTGAACTCCGGCTGGGGGCTGCGCAGCCGCTCCTCCGCTCTGCCCGGCTTCAACCCGCTGAGCTACCACAACGGCTCGGTCTGGACGCACGACACCGCGATCGCGATCCAGGGCCTGTCCGCGGCGGGCCGCCACCAGGAGGCGTACGACCTGACGACAGGCCTGCTCGACGCGGCGAGCCACTTCGAGTACCGGATGCCGGAACTGTACGGCGGCGACAGGCGCACGCGGGGAGCTCCCGTTCCGCTCGCCTACCCTGCCGCCTGCCGTCCGCAGGGCTGGTCCGCCGCGTCGGGGGTCGCCCTGCTCGGCGCCCTCCTGGGTCTGAGGCCGAACGCCACGGACCGCGTCCTCCATGTCACCCCCATGGCGCAGGAGCGCTCCGGAGCCGCGTCGCTGATCCGCGGGGTCGAGGGCATTCGCCTGGCCGGGCGGAGCATCACCGTCCGCACGGATCACCCGACGGACGGCATCTCGGTCGAGGGGCTTCCCGAGGGGTGGCGGCACTCGACAGCCTGATACGGCCGACGGGCCGGCCCTGTGTCACGGCCGGCGAAGCGGAAGGCGCGAACACTTCTCGTAGGCCGACAGCAGAGGGGGCAGGCAACGACTCTCCAGATCGAATTCCGCCATCACTCGCTTCCTCGCCGCATTGCCGACGCTCCGCGCGACGGCCGGCGAACGGAGCAGCTCGACGATGCGACTCGCGAGAGCCTCCGCATCGCCCGGCGGCACGAGGAACCCCGTGGAACCGTCCCGGCCCACTCCCTCGGCAAGGCCGCCCACGTCGGAGGCGATCACTGGACGCGCCGAGCACATCGCCTCCAGCGCCGCAAGACCCATGGGCTCGGCGAACATCGACGGACACACCACGACGCGGGCCCGCCGATACAGCTCGTGCATTCCGTCCACAGCCGCCCGGTCGAAGGTCACGTGATCCGCGATGTTCAGATCCTTGGCGAGCCCCGTCGCCTCATCCCTGAAACCGACCTTTTCGCCATGGAAATCGACAGAATTCGGCGTATCCATGAGAACAAGGCGCGGACGCACCGGGAGATCCTCGCGCAGGACTCGCTGCATGGCCTGCACCGCCATCCTCGCTCCCTTGTCGGGAATGAGACGGGCAGGCAGAAGGACGAGCGCTTCCTCGCCCGGCGCCGGGTCGGGGAGTTCCGGAACACGCAGGAAGGACTCGGCGTCGATACCCAGATACATGAGTTCCGCGTCGGTCACTTCGAGCACGTCCGCACAGGCATCGAGGAGAAACCCGGAGACCGCGAAGTGCGCGTCGAACTCACCGCAGGCCCTGGCCAGGGCCACACTCGCGGGATCACTCCAGATGCTGTGATACGTGTGCAGCAGCACCAGGCCGAGGCCTGCTCTGAGGTCGAGCAGCGCCTCCGCCGGCGCGGCCGAGAAGTGGTGAAGGTTGTGGCCGTGGACCAACCGGGTCCGCCTGTCCGCCAGTTCGCGGCGGAACCACCTGCGCAGTTCGCGCCGCTCGGCAGCGCTCCCGGAGGCCCGGGACAGATCGAGCCCCGGGTGCTGCAGCACCTCGATCCCGGCCTCCCGGGGCCTGCGAACCTCCGATGTCCCCGTGAACACCGTCACCCGGTGCCCCGTTCTGGCGAGCAGCCTGGAGCAGTTCCAGAGGTACGACTCCACACCGCCGACCGTCGGCGGGAACGCCCAGTGGACGAAGGCGATGTTCAACGCCTTCGGGGTCTGCTGATCCGACTCCTGCCACATTGCCGCCTCCGGGCACCCTTGCCACCGTGCTCGGGCCACACCCGGTGAACGGCAGAACAGACTTCCGCGCGCCGGGATCGTATTCCACCGACAGGGCCCCGGGGGCCCGAACTCGCGGTTTAACGAAACCATTGCCCGACAGGTTGCGCACCGCAGAAGTAGGGAAAAATGAAGATTCGACAACATTCGCCCTGAGCACGGGGGGAATCCTGCGGCAGCGGTGCGGATTCGGGGGAATCACATGCGCGCTTGGGTGATCACTGTCTCTGCCGGTGCGGGAACCGGAACCACCGCGTTCATCGCGGTGGCCGTGAAGGCCGCCGACTCCGGGAGCGCTCTGCTGTGGTGGCTGTCCGCGGGTGCGGGGCTGATCGCGGGGCTGGCCGGCGGCATCGCCACACAGGTCGCCCGCAGGTCCGGCGCGGAGTCCACCCCGGACGCGCAGGCGAGCACGCTCCAGGGCCCACCGCACAACCTGCCCGTGCTCAGCATGTACTTCACGGGCCGCACCGCCGAGACCCAGCGCATCGTGAGTGTGCTGCGCGGCCCGGACCGCGGACGTCGCCGGGACGAGCGGCCCGTGCCCCGCGTCGGTGTGCTGTACGGGGCGACCGGCGCGGGCAAGTCCGAACTCGCCGTGGCCTACGCCCGCACCCAGTTGACCCGGCACTCCCTGACGTGGTGGCTCAACGCCTCCGGCCCCGACGCGCTGCGTACGGAGCTGCTGGAGTTCGCCCAGTACGTGGGCATCCACGACCAGGCGAGCAAGAACGTCGTCCTCATGAACCTGTGGCGCTGGCTTCGCGACCAGCGCAACTGGCTGCTCGTGTACGACGGGTGGCCCGCCTACGAGGACGAACTGCGCCGCCTGCTGCCGTCGGAGGGCGACGGCGAGGTGCTGATCACCACCCAGCAGAACCAGGGATGGGACGGCCTGTGCGCGAGCCCCATAGAACTCCGGGTCTTCCCCGAGAGCGAGGGCATCGAGTTCCTGGTACGGCGCCTCGGTGTGAAGCCCACTCAGGCCGCGGAAGAGGCCTGCACCCGGCTCGGCCGCCAGCTCGGCTGGCTGCCACTGGCCCTCGAACAGGCGGCGGCCTACATCGTCCAGGCGGAGACGACCGTGATCGAGTACCTGCGGGACCTGCCCGGAGGAGCTTCGGTCGAGGACACCTTCCGGCTCGCCATCGCACGCATCTCGGAGACCTCGCCCGCCGCGGTGGATCTCCTGCGGCTGTGCACGTTCCTCGCCTCGGAGGACGTCCAGAAGATCACTCTGATGCAGTACCGGTCGGTGCTGCCGGTCCGCCTGCGGGCGGTCATGGCCGACCCGGTCACCTTCAACCGCGAGGTCCTGCTGCTGGTCGACCACTCCCTGCTGACGCGCAGCGGCGACTGGCGCGACGGGTCCGCCGCCTACGGCATGCATCCCCGCGTCCAGACACTGATCCACGACGGACTGAGTCTCGCCGAGCGCCTGGAGTGGTCCCAGGCCGCGGTCCGGCTCGTGGAGGCATGCTTCCCCATGACTCCGGACCTGCTGGCGTCCAGGCCGGTGTGCGAGCGGATGATGCCGCACGTGGAGGCCGTCATCGACAAGCTCGCCTGGGGCGACGACACCGGCGGCGGGCTCGGCGCGTCCCAGGACCCGGAGGCCCTGGCCCGGCTTCTGCACCGCGTCGGCGCGTACCAGGAACACCGCTGCGACTGGGTGCGCTCCCTGGACTTCTTCGAACGGGAGGCAGAACTGCGCGAGATCGGGAACGGCGACGGCCTCGGCCGCGCCGCGGCACGGTACGCCGTGGCCCGTCAGCACTATCTGCTGGCCAGTCTGGACGACGCCGAGCGGGAGTGCCGCCTCGCTCTCCAGCTCTGCGACGGCCGCGAGGAGGAGGCGTTTCTCCGGTTACGGGCCAGCTGCCAGCGGCAGCTGGGAGGCATCATGCGTGAACGCAACCGCTTCTCGGAGGCGCTGGCGGCGGTCCAGACCGCGGTCGAGATCTACGAGGGTCAGGCATGGCGCGAGGAGAGCCTCGACTGGGCCGTCGCCGAGCAGGAGATCGGCCTGATCCACCGGAACGCGGGGCATCTCACCCAGGCCGCCGACCACTACGAGCGGGCGGAGCGCCGCATACCCAGCCGAGGCATCCAGGAGCCCCCCGACTACACGGTGTTCCGCGCCATGCTCCGGCGCGATCTCGGAATCGTCGCCCAGGACAGGGGGCAACTGGAGCACGCGGAGGAGCGGCTGACCGAGGCGCTGGCGGTGTTCGGCGCCCATCGGGGTCCGGAGGACTTCGAGACGGCCCAGATCGCCAAGTTCCTGTCGGACGTACTGCGCCGGCGTAGCGAGAGCCACCGGGACGAGGCGCGCCGGAGCCTTCGCCTCCTCCGCCGTCGAGACCTGCGCCGCAGGGCCCGCACCGAACTGGACCAGGCCGACCGGCTCCTCGGTCCGGTGGTGGAGCTGCACCGCAAACGCAGCGAGGCGGAGGAGCACAAGTACGCGGCCTGCCTCAACAAACTCGGCTCCTTACGTCTCGCGCAGGGACGGTCGGCCGATGCGAGGAGGATCCTGGAGCAGGCCGAGGAGATCTATCTACGGCTCTACGGCGAGCGCCACTACTACCGTGCCAAGTCGCTGACCAGGCTCGGTCCCGTGCTGCGCGCCCTGGGCGACAGTGCCGCGGCGGAGCGTGTGCTCCGGGAAGCGAACGGGATCTTCCGGGCGGCCCTCGGCGACGACCACCCGGCGCTGACGGCCGTGTGCGAGCACCTGTCCGATTGCGCCTCGGACCGCGGTGACCACGAGGAAGCCGGCCGGCTCCGGCTCGAAGCAGACCGCATCCGCCGGTCGCTGTGACACCCGGATCCCGATCCCCGACCCTCGTGAACACATGCACAAGCGGCCCCCTACCATGGTGCCCGTGCCAAAGCTGACCCCCACCGACCTCGTAGCGGCGCTGCGGAACCCGCTCGCCTTCATTGCCGATCGCTGGACCCCGGATCCCCGGACCGTCCGGCGGGCGGCGCTCGCCGCGCTCGTCATGTCGGTGGTCATCGTGGTCACCGGCGGTGCGGTGCGCCTCACCGGCTCCGGCCTCGGCTGCCCGACCTGGCCCGAGTGCACCGACGGCTCGCTGACCCCGACGACCGCGCTGAGCTACCACAGCGCCATCGAGTTCACGAACCGCATGCTGACCTACGTGCTGTGCGCGGCGGTCGGCTGGGCGATCATCGCCGCCCGGTCCCAGAAGCCGTACCGGCGCAGTCTGACCCGGCTGGGCTGGGCCCAGTTCTGGATCGTGATGAGCAACGCGATCCTCGGCGGCGTCGTGGTGCTCGTCGGCCTCAACCCGTACACCGTCGCCGCGCACTTCCTGCTGGCGACGGCACTCATCACGGTCGCCGTCCTGATGTGGCAGCGCACCCGGGAGGGCGACGGCGAGCCGGGTCCGCTCGTCGGCACGGCCGTGCGGCAGCTGGTGTGGGCCCTGGTGGCCGTGACGCTGGTGCTCATCGCCGCGGGCACGGTGGTGACCGGCGCCGGACCGCACCCGGGCGACTCCGGCGACGTCGAGCGCATCGACGTCAGCTGGTCGGGCGTCGCCGAACTGCACGCGGTCTTCGCCTGGATCGTGGTGTCGCTGACCTTCGCACTGTGGTTCTTCCTCAAGGGCGTCGACGCGCCCCGGGGACCGCGGGACCGGGTCCGCGACCTGTTCCTGATCCTGCTCGGTCAGGGCGTGATCGGGTACGTCCAGTACTTCACCCACCTGCCCACGCTCCTGGTCGGCCTGCACATGTTCGGCTCCTGCCTGGTGTGGATCGGCGTGCTGCGGGTCCTGCTCTCCCTGCGGGAACGCGCCGGCGTCCCGGCCGGCGCCGGCCTGCCCGCTCAGCCGTACGAAGCCGACGCCGCCGACGCCGACGCCGTGAGCGCGTCGATCGCCGGGCCCAGGTAGTCCCGGGTCAGCCGGGCCCGGCGCGCCGTCCACTCCTCGGTGGGCGGGGCGGGGTCGTCGTAGCGGCGGCTCCGGATGTCCTCGACGACCTCGGCGGGGGCGCCCAGGCCGGGCAGCAGGTCCAGGGCCTCGCGTTTGGAGATCAGACGGCCCTCGCGGGCGGTGACGGTGGCGCGGGCGAAGGTGATCATGCCCAGGTCGACCCAGACGTCCTGGGTCCACAGCGGGGCCTTGTCGACGACGGGCCGCCAGTAGTCCCGCTGGTCGCGGAGGACGAAGTCGCCGAGTTCCCGGTCCGTCACCGTTGGCAGCAGCCCCGCGGGCTCCTGGCCGTACAGCACCCGTCCGAAGGCGTGCAGCTCACGCCGGGTCACCAGACCGACCGGCCGTTTGAACAGCTGCTCGTACGCCCAGGTCAGATGGGACCGGGCGGGGTCGGCCGCCGTCGACGGGGTCAGATAGGTGCAGTGCAGGACGTTGGCGAGCGGCAGCGTGCGCAGCCGGGCGTGCACGACGGCGACCTTCCACACGACGGCCGGGGTCACCGGGCCCGGCAGCACCACGATCAGGTCCAGGTCGCTGCGGCCCTCCTGATAGTCGTCGCCCGCGGCGAGCGAGCCGTGCGCCCACACGGCCACGGGGTCCAGCGCCGACAGCTCACGGACGAAGCGGCTCAGTAACGTCTCGGTGTCCACGCGCTCAGTCTGTACAGCTCACTCCAGCCCGTACACCCGTTTCGCGTTTCCCGCCGCGATCAGCCTGGCCACGCGTTGTGCGTCCCCGAGCGACCACGCGCCCTCGGCGACCCAGGTGCCCAGCACCCGCGCGAGGGACTCGCGGAAGAGGCGGGCGCCGACCACGTGCAGTTCGGGCAGGCCGTGGGCGCCGCTGGAGAAGAGGATCTTGCCGAAGGGGGCCAGTTCCAGGATCTCGGCGAGGATCGTGGCGGCGCGGGCGCCGGTGCGGACCAGGGCCGCGCCCGAGTCGGCGTACACGTGCGGGAAGACCCCGGCGAGATGGGCGGCATGGCGGTGGTACGGGTAGCCGTGGAGGAGGACCAGGTCGGTGCCGAGGCCCGCGGTGGCGCGGACGAAGTCGGTGAGCAGGACCGGGTCGGTGCGGTCGATCCGGGCGCCGGGTTCGCCGAGGCCCGCGTGCAGCTGGAGGGGGAGGCCGGAGGCCACGGCGATCCAGAGCAGGTGCCGTAGCAGGACCGGGTCGGTCAGCTCGCCGCCGACCCGGCGGGCCGCCAGCCAGCGGCCGGCCGCGCCTCTCACCTCACCGGGGCCGGGGGGCTCGGGGGCCAGGGCCAGACCGTGCCGGAGACCGGCGACGGAGGTGAAGGCGACCGCGTTCGCCGCCGCGCCGTGCACCGACTCGGCGAGGTTGGCGAGAAAGGACTCGACGGTGCCGGAGGTGTCGGCGACCTGCTCCGCGAGCAGTTCCAGGCGGACGATCTCGCGGGCCTCCGCGTCGCCGGTCGAGGCCATCTCCGTGGGACCCGTGAGGTCGCCGGGGAGGCCGGTGTCGACGAGGTAGGTGGTGATGCCGCTGCCGCGCAGGAGACGGCGGCCGGCCTCCAGTACGCCGAGCTCGCGGCGCCGGGCCAGGTAGCGGGCCGGCGCACAGTGCGGTTCCAGGCCGAGGAGCGGGGGGCACCAGCGTCGTACCGCGAAACCGGTCTGGGTGTCGAAGAGGGTGGTGCCGGCGGCCGGGGGGCCTTCGGTACGGGCGAGCTGGGCCTCGAAGGTGCCGAGGCCGAGCTCCGTACGCAGCACTCCGTGGCAGTACTGGTCCACCAGGTTCGGCGTCTCGATCATCCGGGCTCCCGTGTGGACGGCTGCATGTCCGTCTTAACGGGTGAACCGGGATGGAGGTCGCGGTGTGCGGTCGTTCTTCGGCCGCGGGCCCGGTGGGGGCTCGTCGCGCCCACGCGGCGGAGCCGCATATCGATACAGCCCCGCGCCCTAAAAGGGGCGCCTTGTTCAGCCGCCTACTTGAATGCCCGCCATGCGCTTCCACTCGTACGGGCCCGTCGTCACCTTCGCCGCGAACTCGCCGTCGAAGGACTCGTGGACGGTGATGCCCGCCTTCTGCACTGCCTGCCGGGCGATCTCCGTGCTCGGGGCCACCAGGTCGCCCCAGCCGCCGTCCTCGCCGACGAGGACGATGCGGGCGCCGCGTTCGCCGATGTAGGCCACCTGGCCCTCGGCGCCGCCGTGGGCCTTGGCGAAGGCGCTGATCTCCTTGGCGAGGCGCGCCACCTTGCGCTCGGCCTTCTGGTCAGCCTTCTGCGTGTCAACCTGCTGCGTGTCTGCCATGGACAGGATGCTACTCACGAGTAGATCCACTGGCGAGGGCAGAGCGATGTGATGTGGGTCAGCGCAGGAAGGGGTCGACCGCCACGGCCACGAAGAGCAGGGAGACATAGGTGATCGACCAGTGGAACAGCCGCATCTCCTTGAGCTTCCCGCCCGCGACCTCCGCCTTCGCGCGGTTCTGCAGCCCGTGCGCCTCCCACAGCCACCAGCCGCCCGCCACCAGGGCGACCAGCGTGTAGAACCAGCCGGTGTAGCCGAGGGGAGTGAGGAGCAGGGAGACGCCGACCATCACCCAGCTGTAGATGACGATCTGCTTGGCGACCACCTTGTTGGAGGCGACGACCGGCAGCATCGGCACGCCCACGCGCGCGTAGTCGTCCTTCACCTTCATGGAGAGCGGCCAGTAGTGCGGCGGCGTCCAGAAGAACATGACGAGGAAGAGGATGACCGGCGCCCACGACATGGAGTCCGTGACGGCCGACCAGCCGATCAGCACCGGCAGACAGCCGGCGATACCGCCCCACACGATGTTCTGCGAGGTACGGCGTTTGAGGATCATCGTGTAGACGACGACGTAGAAGAGCAGCGCTCCGAGTGACAGCCAGGCGCTCAGCCAGTTGACGGTGAAACCGAACAGCAGTGTGGAGACGACCGCCAGGGTGATGCCGAAGGCGAGGCACTCGCGCGGGCTGACCATGCCGGTCACCAGCGGACGCTGCGAAGTGCGGTCCATCAGTGCGTCGATGTCCCGGTCGATGTACATGTTCAGCGCGTTGGCGCCGCCCGCCGAGAGGTAGCCGCCGAGGCAGGTGAGCAGCACCAGCGTCAGGTCGGGCACGCCCTGCTGCGCCAGGAACATCACCGGAACGGTGGTGATGAGCAGCAGCTCGATGATCCGTGGCTTGGTCAGCGCCACGAAAGCTTTGACACGGGCCCCGAACGGCCGGTGACTCGGGCTCTCGCTCGCACCGAGTACCCCCGCTGGACGGGATTCGACGGCCGTCACGCACACCCCTGACAGAGACTCCCAGCGAGCCCCGCCGTGTGAACTCACGGTAAGGGCTCGCGCGTACCACGCCACTTTAGACGTTGCCCATACCCCGACCTTCGCGGGGGTGGGGTCGTGTTGGGGGGCGTCTCGGAAGAGGGGTACAGGGGCTCGGTTGAGCAGTCAGATGAGCGGTTCCGTATTCATGTGCCGAATGCCTTCTCGGCCAGTCGGGAGGCGGATCCCCGAGAGTCCCGGCAGTCTGGAAACACTCGAAAAAATGCACGTCCTTACGGGGGTAGGCTCGACAACGGCCGGTGGGCACCCAGTGCACCGGCAGCCGGTGCGGGCGTGTGCCCGAGGACCGGTAACCGAACATGTGGAGAGGAGCCCTGACTCAGGGTGAGCACCAAGCCGACCACCACAGACCTCGACTGGACCGAGTTGGACCAGCGGGCCGTCGACACCGCCCGCGTCCTGGCCGCCGACGCCGTACAGAAGGTCGGCAACGGCCATCCGGGTACGGCGATGAGCCTGGCGCCGGCCGCGTACACCCTCTTCCAGAAGGTGATGCGGCACGACCCGTCCGACCCCGACTGGGTGGGCCGCGACCGCTTCGTGCTGTCCGCAGGTCACTCGTCGCTGACCCTCTACACACAGCTCTACCTGGCCGGTTTCGGTCTGGAGCTGGCAGACCTCGAAGCCTTCCGGACCTGGGGCTCGAAGACGCCCGGTCACCCGGAGTACGGCCACACCAAGGGCGTGGAGACCACCACCGGTCCGCTGGGCCAGGGTGTCGCCAACGCGGTGGGCATGGCCATGGCCGCCCGCTACGAGCGCGGTCTGTTCGACCCGGACGCGCCGCAGGGCGAGTCCCCCTTCGACCACTTCGTCTACTGCATCGCCGGTGACGGCTGCCTCCAGGAGGGCATCTCCGCCGAGGCGTCCTCGATGGCCGGCCACCAGAAGCTCGGCAACCTGGTCCTGCTGTGGGACGACAACCACATCTCGATCGAGGGCGACACCGAGACGGCCGTCTCCGAGGACACCGTCAAGCGGTTCGAGGCCTACGGCTGGCACGTCCAGCGGATCGCCCCGAAGCCGGACGGCGACCTGGACCCGCACGCCGTCTACAACGCGATCGAGGCCGCGAAGAAGGTGACGGACAAGCCGTCCTTCATCGCGATGCGCTCGATCATCGCCTGGCCCGCCCCGAACGCGCAGAACACCGAGGCCGCCCACGGCTCGGCGCTCGGCGACGACGAGGTCGCGGCCACCAAGCGCGTCCTCGGCTTCGACCCGGAGAAGTCCTTCGACGTCGCCGAGGAGGTCATCGCCCACACCCGCCAGGCCGGCGAGCGCGGCGCGGCCGCCAAGGCCGAGTGGGAGAAGTCCTTCCAGCTGTGGCGGGACAACAACGCCGAGCGCGCGGCCGAGTTCGACCGCATCGCCGCGGGCGAGCTGCCCAAGGGCTGGGAGGAGAAGATCCCGGTCTTCGAGCCCGGCAAGGGCGTCGCGACCCGCGCCGCCTCCGGCAAGGTCCTCCAGGCCCTCGGTGCCGTGATCCCCGAGCTGTGGGGCGGTTCCGCGGACCTGGCCGGGTCGAACAACACGACCATCGACAAGAACAGCTCGTTCCTGCCGGCGGACAACCCGCTGCCGGGCGCGAACCCCTACGGCCGCACCATCCACTTCGGTATCCGCGAGCACTCCATGGCCGCGGAGATGAACGGCATCACCCTGCACGGCAACACCCGTGTCTACGGCGGTACGTTCCTCGTCTTCTCCGACTACATGCGCAACTCGGTGCGGCTGTCGGCGCTGATGCACCTGCCGGTGACGTACGTGTGGACCCACGACTCCATCGGCCTCGGCGAGGACGGCCCCACCCACCAGCCGGTCGAGCACCTCGCCTCGCTGCGCGCCATCCCGGGCCTGAACGTGGTCCGCCCGGCCGACGCCAACGAGACCGCGATCGCCTGGCGCGAGATCCTCCGGCGCTACACCAAGGTCTTCGGCAAGGGTGCCCCGCACGGCCTGGCGCTGACCCGGCAGGGCGTGCCGGTGTACGAGTCCAACGAGGACACGGTCAAGGGCGGCTACGTCCTCTTCGAGGCGTCGAACAGCACCCCCGAGGTCATCCTCGTCGCCACCGGCTCCGAGGTGCACGTCGCCGTCGAGGCGCGCGAGCAGCTGGAGGCCGACGGCGTGCCCACCCGCGTGGTGTCCATGCCGTGCGTGGAGTGGTTCGAGGAGCAGGACCAGGCCTACAAGGACGCTGTCCTGCCGCCGTCCGTGAAGGCGCGTGTGTCGGTCGAGGCGGGTATCGGCCTCACCTGGCACAAGTACGTCGGGGACGCCGGCCGCATCGTTTCCCTGGAGCACTTCGGTGCTTCCGCCGACGGCAAGGTGCTCTTCCAGGAGTTCGGCTTCACTGCCGAGAACGTGGCCGCCAAGGCCCGGGAATCCATCGCCGCCGCCCAGCGCTGACGCTATATACGACACGTAGGAGATGTAATTCCATGACAGACGCACTCAAGCGCCTCTCCGACGAAGGCGTCGCGATCTGGCTGGACGACCTGTCGCGCAAGCGGATCACGTCCGGCAACCTCGCCGAGCTGATCGACCAGCAGCACGTCGTGGGCGTCACCACCAACCCGACGATCTTCCAGAAGGCGATCTCTTCGGGCGACGGCTACCAGCAGCAGGTCTCGGACCTCGCCGCCCGCAAGGTCACCGTCGAAGAGGCCATCCGCATGATCACCACGGCGGACGTCCGCGACGCCGCCGACATCCTGCGCCCGGTGTTCGACGCGACCGACGGCCAGGACGGCCGCGTGTCGATCGAGGTCGACCCGCGCCTCGCCCACCACACCAAGGCGACGATCGCCGAGGCCAAGCAGCTGGCCTGGCTGGTCGACCGCCCCAACACCCTGATCAAGATCCCGGCCACCAGGGCGGGCCTGCCGGCGATCACCGAGGTCATCGGCCTCGGCATCAGCGTCAACGTCACGCTGATCTTCTCGCTGGAGCGCTACCGCGAGGTCATGGACGCCTACCTGGCCGGCCTGGAGAAGGCCAAGGACCGCGGCCTCGACCTGTCGCTCATCCGTTCGGTGGCGTCGTTCTTCGTGTCCCGCGTGGACACCGAGATCGACAAGCGCCTGAACAACCTGGGCACCGACGAGGCCAAGGCGCTGCGCGGCAAGTCCGCCGTCGCCAACGCGCGCCTCGCCTACCAGGCGTACGAGGAGGTCTTCTCCACCGCTCGCTGGAGCGCGCTGGAGAACGCGGGCGCCAACAAGCAGCGTCCGCTGTGGGCCTCCACCGGCGTGAAGGACCCGTCGTACAAGGACACCCTGTACGTCGACGACCTGGTCGCGCCGAACACGGTGAACACCATGCCGGAGGCCACCCTCGTCGCGGTCGAGGACCACGGCGGCATCACCGGCGACACGATCACCGGCACGTACGAGCAGGCCCGCGCCGACCTCGACGCCGTCGAGCGGCTCGGCATCTCGTACGACGACGTGGTCCAGGTACTGGAGGACGAGGGCGTCGAGAAGTTCGAGGCGTCCTGGAACGACCTGCTCAAGTCGACCCAGGCGGAGCTGGAGCGCCTGGCCCCCTCGGAGGGCTGAACTCTGTCAAGCAGCAACCCGCTGCGTGACCCCGCAGACCGACGGCTCCCGCGTATCGCGGGGCCGTCGGGGCTGGTCATCTTCGGCGTCACGGGCGACCTCTCCCGTAAGAAGCTCATGCCCGCCGTCTACGACCTCGCCAACCGGGGTCTGTTGCCACCGGGCTTCTCCCTGGTCGGCTTCGCCCGCCGCGAGTGGGCCCACGAGGACTTCGCCGCCGAGGTCCACGACGCCGTCAAGGACCACGCCCGCACGCCGTTCCGCGAGGAGGTCTGGCAGCAGCTCATCCAGGGGATGCGCTTCGTCCAGGGCACCTTCGACGACGACGACGCGTTCGAGCGCCTGCGCTCCACCATCGAGGAGCTGGACAAGGCGCAGGGCACGGGCGGCAACTTCGCCTTCTACCTCTCCGTGCCGCCGCGCTCCTTCCCGGTGGTCATCCAGCAGCTGAAGAAGCACGGGCTGGCCGACCAGTCCGGCGGCTCCTGGCGGCGCGCGGTCATCGAGAAGCCCTTCGGCCACGACCTGAAGTCGGCCGAGGAGCTCAACAAGGTCGTGCACGAGGTGTTCGAACCGGACCAGGTGTTCCGGATCGACCACTACCTCGGCAAGGAGACCGTCCAGAACATCCTGGCGCTGCGCTTCGCCAACACCATGTACGAGCCGATCTGGAACCGGTCCTTCGTGGACCACGTGCAGATCACCATGGCGGAGGACATCGGTATCGGCGGCCGCGCCGGCTACTACGACGGCATCGGCTCGGCCCGTGACGTCATCCAGAACCACCTCCTCCAGCTCATGGCCCTCACGGCCATGGAGGAGCCGGCCTCCTTCGACGCGGACGCGCTGGCCGCTGAGAAGGAGAAGGTGCTCGGTGCGGTACGGCTGCCGAAGGACCTGGGCACCTCGACCGTGCGCGGCCAGTACGCGGCCGGCTGGCAGGGCGGCGAGAAGGTCATCGGCTACCTCGAAGAGGACGGCATCAACGCCAAGTCGAAGACCGACACCTACGCGGCCGTGAAGCTGGGCATCGACAACCGCCGCTGGGCGGGCGTCCCCTTCTATCTGCGCACCGGCAAGCGCCTCGGCCGCCGGGTGACGGAGATCGCGGTGGTCTTCCAGCGGGCCCCGCACTCCCCCTTCGACACGACGGCCACCGAGGAGCTGGGCCAGAACGCGATCGTCATCCGCGTCCAGCCCGACGAGGGCGTCACCGTCCGCTTCGGCTCCAAGGTGCCGGGCACCTCGATGGAGATCCGGGACGTGTCGATGGACTTCGCGTACGGCGAGTCCTTCACCGAGTCCTCGCCCGAGGCGTACGAGCGGCTGATCCTGGACGTGCTGCTGGGCGACTCCAACCTCTTCCCGCGCACGGAGGAGGTCGAGCTGTCCTGGAAGATCCTCGACCCGATCGAGGAGCACTGGGACACCCACGGCAGGCCCGCCCAGTACAAGTCCGGCACCTGGGGCCCCGCCGAGGCCGACGAGATGCTGGCACGAGACGGACGGAGCTGGCGCCGCCCATGAAGATAGACCTCACGGACACCACGGCCGGCAAGGTCAACAAGGCGCTGGTGCAGGGCCGCCGGGCCATCGGCACGCCCGCCGTGGGCATGGTGCTGACCCTCGTCATCGTCACCGACGAGGAGAACGCGTACGACGCCCTGAAGGCCGCCGGCGACGCCTCGCACGAGCATCCCTCACGCACGCTGGTCGTCATCAAGCGCGTCTCCCGCTCCCCCCGCGACCGTACGGCGTCCCGCCTGGACGCCGAGGTCCGGGTGGGCGCGGACGCGGGCTCCGGCGAGACGGTGATCCTCCGCCTGTACGGCGAGGTCGCCGACCACGCCGACTCGGTCGTGCTGCCGCTGCTGCTGCCGGACGCCCCGGTCGTCGTCTGGTGGCCGGTGAACGCCCCGCTCGACCCGGCGAAGGACCCGCTGGGCGCCCTCGCCCAGCGCCGGGTCACCGACACCTACTCCTCCGAGCAGCCGGTACGGGAGCTGTCCGCCCGTGCGGACGCCTACACCCCCGGCGACACGGACCTGTCCTGGACCCGGATCACGCCCTGGCGCTCGATGCTGGCGGCGGCCCTGGACCAGGTGGTCTGCGAGGTCAAGGCGGTCGAGGTGGAGGGCGAGGAGTTCAACCCGAGCTGTGAGCTGCTGGCGATGTGGCTCGCGGACCGGCTGGACGTCCCCGTCAGGCGTTCGCTGTCGGCCGGCCCCGGTCTGACCGCGGTCCGGCTCGCCACCAGCGAGGGCGCGATCGCTCTCGACCGCGCGGACGGCTCCCTGGCCACCCTGTCCATCGACGGCCAGCCGGACCGTGCGGTGGCGCTGAAGCGGCGCGACACGGCCGAGCTGATCGCGGAGGAGCTGCGCCGGCTCGACCCGGACGACACCTACGCGTCGGCGCTGCGGTTCGGCGTGGAGCGCCTGAACGCGTCGGCGGCTCCGGCCGCTGCCGCTGCTGAGCCGGTACCGGTGGCGGCGGCTCCGGCCGCCCAGGCCGTTCCGGCCGCCCAGGCCTCCGAGCCGTCGGCCAAAGGAGAACCGGCCGTCGAAGCCGCTGCCGCGGAAGCTCCCGCGCCCGAAGCGGCGGCGAAGGAACCGCTGAGGAAGAGGGCGAAGGCGACATGAGCACCCCCCAGCTGGTCGTGCACCGCGACAAGGAGCTGATGGCGCAGGCCGCCGCGGCCCGCCTGATCACGAAGATCGTGGACGCCCAGGCCTCCCGGGGCGAGGCGTCCGTGGTCCTCACCGGCGGCCGCAACGGCAACGGCCTGCTGGCGGCCCTGGCGGCGGCCCCGGCCCGGGACGCCATCGACTGGAGCCGGCTCGACCTGTGGTGGGGCGACGAACGTTTCCTCCCCGAGGGCGACCCGGAGCGCAATGTCACCCAGGCCCGGGACGCCCTGCTCGACCAGGTCCCGGTGGACCCGAAGCGCGTGCACGCCATGCCCGCGTCGGACGGCCCCTGGGACACGGACGTGGACGCGGCGGCCGAGGCCTACGCGGCGGAGCTGGCCCGCGCGGCCGGCCCCGAGAACCACGGTTCGGTGCCCACCTTCGACGTCCTGATGCTGGGCGTCGGCCCGGACACCCACGTGGCCTCGCTCTTCCCGGAGCTGCCTGCGGTCCGGGAGACGGAACGCACGGTGGTCGGCGTCCACGGCGCCCCCAAGCCGCCGCCGACCCGGGTCTCCCTCACCCTCCCCGCCATCCGCGCGGCCCGCGAGGTCTGGCTGCTGGCGGCGGGCGAGGACAAGGCCGAGGCCGTCGCCATCGCCCTCTCGGGCGCGGGCGAGATCCAGGCCCCGGCAGCGGGAGCCCAGGGCCGCCAGCGCACCCTGTGGCTCCTGGACGCGACAGCGGCCTCCCAGCTGCCTCGCTCGCTGTATCCGCCGGCTTCGCCGTGACGAAGTGACTCAGTACTGAGCAGAACCCGTACGGCCTGGACGGCCGTACGGGTTCTTTCGTGCCCGGCCTAACGCCCGCGCAGCTCCCGGTACTTGGCCACCAGCGCCGTCGTCGACGCGTCCAGGCCGGGTACCTCGGTGCCCTCGGTCAGCGCGGGCTCGATGCGCTTGGCGAGGACCTTGCCCAGCTCCACGCCCCACTGGTCGAAGGAGTCGATGTTCCAGACGGCGCCCTGGGTGAACACCTTGTGTTCGTAGAGGGCGACGAGCTGGCCGAGGACGGACGGGGTGAGTTCCCTCGCGAGGATGGTCGTCGTCGGGTGGTTGCCCTTGAAGGTGCGGTGCGGGACCTGCTCCTCGGGAACGCCCTCCGCGCGGACCTCGTCGGCGGTCTTGCCGAAGGCCAGCGCCTGGGTCTGGGCGAAGAAGTTCGCCATCAGCAGGTCGTGCTGCGCCTTGAGTTCACCGCTCAGCTCGGCGACCGGCTCGGCGAAGCCGATGAAGTCCGCCGGGATCAGCTTGGTGCCCTGGTGGATCAACTGGTAGTACGCGTGCTGGCCGTTGGTGCCCGGCGTGCCCCAGACGACCGGGCCGGTCTGCCAGTCGACCTCCTTGCCGTCACGCGCCACGTACTTGCCGTTGGACTCCATGTCCAGCTGCTGGAGGTAGGCGGTGAACTTGGAGAGGTAGTGCGAGTACGGCAGCACCGCGTGCGACTGGGCGTCGTGGAAGTTGCCGTACCAGATGCCCAGCAGGCCCAGCAGCAGGGGGACGTTGGACTCGGCGGGGGCGGTGCGGAAGTGCTCGTCGACCAGGTGGAAGCCGTCGAGCATCTCCCGGAAGCGGTCCGGGCCGATGGCGATCATCAGGGAGAGGCCGATCGCGGAGTCGTACGAGTAGCGGCCGCCGACCCAGTCCCAGAACTCGAACATGTTGGCCGTGTCGATGCCGAAGTCCGACACCTTCTCGGAGTTCGTGGAGAGGGCCACGAAGTGCTTGGCGACCGCTTCCGGGCCGGCCTTCAGCTCGGTGAGGAGCCAGTTGCGGGCGGAGGTCGCGTTGGTGATCGTCTCGATCGTGGTGAACGTCTTGGAGGCGATGATGAAGAGGGTCTCCGCCGGGTCCAGGTCGCGGGTGGCCTCGTGCAGGTCGGCGCCGTCGACGTTGGAGACGAAACGGACCGTGAGGTCGCGGTCGGTGAAGCTGCGCAGCACCTCGTAGGCCATCGCCGGACCGAGGTCGGAGCCGCCGATGCCGATGTTGACGACGTTCCGGATGCGCTTGCCGGTGTGGCCGGTCCAGGCGCCGGAGCGGACCCGGTCGGCGAAGCCGCCCATCTTGTCCAGGACCGCGTGCACCTGCGGCACCACGTTCTCGCCGTCGACCTCGATCACCGCGTCGCGCGGGGCGCGCAGGGCCGTGTGCAGCACCGCGCGGTTCTCGGTGACGTTGATCTTCTCGCCGCGGAACATGGCGTCCCGCAGGCCGAAGACGTCGGTGGCGGATGCCAGCTCCCGCAGCAGCCGCAGCGTCTCGTCGTTGACCAGGTGCTTCGAGTAGTCGATGTGGAGGTCGCCGACCTGGAGGGTGTAGCCCGTGCCGCGTCCGGGGTCGGCGGCGAACAGGTCCCGCAGCCGGGTGTCGGCGAGCGCCTCCCGGTGCTTGGCGAGCGCGGTCCACTCGGGCGTCTGGTTGAGCCTGGTACGGCCGTCTGCGTTCATTCCGACTTCAGCCTTCTTCCTTGCACCTGTCCTGCTGCGTCCCTGCCCCGCTGCCGGTTCCAACCTAGTTGATCAGCGTGGGACGCGGCCTGCTGTCGCGCTGTCCCGCGGCGCAACAACAGGTACGTCCGGCTTGCCCACCGGTATCAACGAGGTGACGGCCAGGCCGAAGAGGACGGCGGCCAGCAGCGCCGGGCCGTTCAGGCCGTAGGCTCCCGCGACGGCTCCGCCGAGGAGGGCGCCGAGCGGCGCGCCTGACGTGGCGGAGGTGCGGAAGGCGGCGGCGATCCGGCCGGTCATCGACTCGGGCGCGCGTTGCTGCATCAGCGTGACCTGGTTGACGTTCCACACCATGTTCATCGCGCCGAGCAGGAGCATGCCCGCGACGAGGGCGCCGAGGTGCCGGACGGTGCCCATGAGGAGCAGGGCCGACGTCTGGACCGTCCCGGCGACCAGCAGGGCCCGCACCCGGCCGGTGCGGCGGGCGATGCGCTGGGCGAGGAAGCCACCGGTGATGCTCCCCGCCGAGTAGGCGGTCATGGCGGCCGCGTATCCCGCGGTGCCGGCGTGCAGCCAGCGCGTCACGTGCAGCACCAGGGTGGCGATGAGGGCGCCCATGCCGATGTTGCACAGCAGGGTGGCCACGCAGACCGCCCGCAGGGCACGGTCCTGCCACAGGGCGCGCAGGCCCTCGCCGATCTCCGTGCGCAGGGTGCTGCCCGCCGGGCGCGGCGGCCGCTCCGGCGGCCGTGTCCGGAGGGAGGCGACCAGGGCCGCGGCCGCCAGACAGGTGCTCGCGTCGGCCGCGAAGGGCATGACCGCGCCGGCCGCCAGGAGCAGCGGTACGAGCGGGGCACCGATGAGGCCGCCGGCGATCTGCTGGCCGGTCATCAGCCGGGCGTTGGCCCCGCCCAGGGCGTGCCGGTCCACCAGGGAGGGCAGCAGGGCCGTGGAGGCGTTGTCGAAGAGCGTCTGCAGGGTGGTGAGCGCGAAGGCGAGCAGAAGCAGCAGCGGGATCGAGGCGTGACCGAGTGCCACGGCGAGTGCGAAGGCGGTGACGAGCAGCCCTCGTACCGTGTCCACGGCCCACATCGCGCGCCGCTGGTCCACCCGGTCCGCGACGGCACCGCCGAGCAGCCCGAAGAGCAGCCACGGCACATAGCCGCAGGCGGTCACCGAGGCGATGGCGAGCGGGGCGTCGGTCAGGCGCGCGGCCAGCAGGGGCAGCGCGGACGTCCGTAACGCGTCTCCGAACCGGGAGACCACGGCGGCCGTCCACAGCCGCCCGAATCCCCCGCGCCACGCGGGTGCCCCCTCGCCCATCGTCACCGCCGCCCCCTCACGATTCGCCGATACGCAAACCGTAGAGGGCACCACTGACAACGGGCCGGACGCGTACCCGGTCCCGGCCGCGGAGACAGCTCCGGCCAGGCGCCCATGGGCACCTGGCCGGCCTCAACTCCTAGATCTCGCCCCGCAGTTTGGCGAGCGCCTCGGCGAGGATCGCCTCGCCGTCCGCGTCGCTGCGCCGCTCCCGTACATACGCGAGATGCGTCTTGTACGGCTCGGTGCGCGGCGGGTCCGGCGGGTTGTCCCGGTCCTGACCGGCCGGGAAGCCACAGCGCGGGCAGTCCCAGGTCTCGGGCACCTGCGCGTCGCTGGCGAAGCTCGGCTGCGTCTCGTGCCCGTTGGAGCACCAGAAGGAGATGCGCAGACGCGGCGCGGACTCGCCGCGCTCGGCCTCGCCCATCGGCCCCGCCCCGACCCGGCTACCTCGGATCGCGTTGCCACTTGCCACGGTCGTAACTCCCTGCGTGATGGTGCCGCGAAGCGAGTCGGCGTGTCGCTTCGTTGCGAGCGCCTCAGTCTACGTAAGGCCCAACGCGCGTCCAGTGGTGGGAGTTACCGCCCCCGCACCTAGACGCAAGCCCCATGATAGGCCGCGCTCAGGTGCGCGTACCGAACATGGGGCCTTACGTACAGATTGTGCGTGTGTGCGAGTCGCGGATCAGCTGTTCGTCTTCATCAGCAGGCCGAGGACCACGATGCACGCGAACCACAGCAGACCGATGACCAGGGTGATCCGGTCCAGGTTCCGCTCGGCGACCGAGGAGCCGCCGACGGAGGACTGCATGCCGCCACCGAACATGTCGGAGAGGCCGCCGCCCTTGCCCTTGTGCATCAGCACCAGCAGCATCAGCAGCAGGCTGAAGACGATCAGGGCGATCGAGAACCCCAAAACCACGGCTGGACCAACTCTCTCGGATTCGGATGAACGACGGGGACAAGGCGGCAGGCCGTCTTGTCCCCGCAAGGGTACGACGGATCGTCCCCGGGGCCTACTCGCTCGGCCCGATCACTGATCGCGGAAGCGCACGATCTTGACGAATTCGTCCGCGTCCAGCGAGGCACCGCCGACCAGGGCGCCGTCGATGTCGCCCTGCGCCATGATCTCGGCCACGTTGCCGGCCTTGACGGAGCCGCCGTACTGGATGCGGACCTGGTCGGCCAGCTCCTGGCTGTACAGTTCGGCGAGCTTGGCGCGGATCGCCGCGCAGACCTCCTGGGCGTCCCCGGCACCGCAGACCTTGCCGGTGCCGATGGCCCACACGGGCTCGTAGGCGATCACGACCGACTCGGCCTGCTCGGCCGGGAGGTCCTTGAGGCCGCCCTCGACCTGGGCGAGGGTGTGGGCGACGTGGTTGCCCGCCTCGCGGACCTCCAGTTCCTCGCCGACGCACAGGATCGGGGTCAGACCGTGCTTGTAGGCGGCCTTGACCTTGGCGTTCACGATCTCGTCGGTCTCGGCGTGGTACTGGCGGCGCTCGGAGTGGCCGATGACCACGTAGGTGCACTTCAGCTTGGCCAGCATGGGGCCGGAGATCTCGCCGGTGTAGGCGCCGGAGTCGTGCGCCGAGAGGTCCTGGGCACCGTACTTGATCTTGAGCTTGTCGCCGTCGACCAGGGTCTGCACGGAACGCAGGTCGGTGAAGGGCGGCAGGACGGCGACCTCGACGGCCTCGTAGTCCTTGTCGGCCAGGGCGAAGGCGAGCTTCTGGACGTGTGCGATGGCCTCGAGGTGGTTGAGGTTCATCTTCCAGTTGCCCGCCATGATCGGCGTGCGAGTGGTCATAGCGGGGTCAGTCCTCCAGTGCGGCGAGGCCGGGGAGCGTCTTGCCCTCGAGGTATTCGAGGGAGGCGCCGCCACCGGTCGAGATGTGTCCGAACGCGTTCTCGTCGAAGCCGAGGATGCGCACGGCGGCTGCGGAGTCACCGCCGCCCACGACGGTGAAGCCCTTGGACTCGACGAGGGCCTGGGCGACCACCCGGGTGCCCGCGGCGTAGTCGGGGTGCTCGAAGACGCCCATGGGGCCGTTCCAGAAGACGGTGGCGGCGTCGGCGAGCTTCGAGGCGTACAGCTTGCTGGTCTCCGGGCCGATGTCCAGGCCCATCTGACCGGCGGGCATGGCGTCCGCGGCGACCGTGCTGGGGTTGGCCGGAGCCTTGCCCGACAGGTCCGGGAACTCGGGGGCGACCAGGGTGTCGACGGGCAGGACGATCTCCACGCCGGTCTTCTCGGCGCGCTCCAGGTACTCGGTGACGGTGGCGAGCTGGTCCTCCTGGAGGAGGGAGCTGCCGACCTCGTACCCCTTGGCCTTGAGGAAGGTGTAGACCATGCCGCCGCCGACGAGGATGCGGTCGGCCTTGCCGAGCAGTTCGTCGATGACGGCGAGCTTGTCGGAGACCTTGGCGCCGCCGAGCACCACCACGTAGGGGCGCTTGACGTCCTCGGTGAGCTTCTTCAGGACGCCGACCTCGGTGGCGATCAGGTAGCCGGCGTAGTGCGGCAGCCGGGCCGGGAGGTCGTAGACGGAGGCGTGCTTGCGGTGCACAGCGCCGAAGCCGTCGCCGACGTAGACGTCGGCGAGGGCGGCCAGCTGGTCGGCGAACTCGCCGCGCTCGGTGTCGTCCTTGGACGTCTCGCCGGCGTTGAAGCGCAGGTTCTCGATGACGGCGACCTGGCCGGGCTGCAGGCCGTTCACCGCGTCATGGGCGGCGGGGCCGACGGTGTCCTGGGCGAACGCGATCGGGGCGTCGAGCAGTTCACCGAGCCGCTCGGCGGCCTGGAGCAGGGAGAACTTCGGGTCCGGGGCGCCCTTGGGGCGGCCCAGGTGCGAGGCGACGACCACCTTGGCGCCCGCGTCGGCCAGGGCCTTGACGGTGGGCAGGACGGCACGGATACGGCCGTCGTCGGTGATGAGACCGTCGGCCATCGGCACGTTGAGGTCAGCGCGGACGAAGACCCGCTTGCCGTCGACCCCTTCGGCGAGGAGTTCGTCGATCGTCTTCATGGTTGGGGACTCCTACAGGAGGGCTCTTGATCGTACGAGGACTGATCGAACCGTATGTGGTCGGGTCGATCCTTACGTGCGTCAGGGCCCGGGCGGCGCGACCGTGCGCTGCCCGAGCCCTGCTACCGCATCGAGGTGCCTGTTCGGCCGATCAGAGCTGGTTGCCCACGAAGACCGTGAGGTCGACGAGGCGGTTGGAGTAGCCCCACTCGTTGTCGTACCAGCCGAGGATCTTCACCGTGTTGCCCTCCTGGACCATGGTCAGGGAGGAGTCGAAGGTGCAGGAGGCCGGGTCGCCGACGATGTCCGAGGAGACGATCGGGTCCTCGGTGTACGCCAGGTAGCCCTTCAGGTCGCCGTCGTCGGCGGCCTTCTTGAACGCGGCGTTGACCTCGTCCTTGGTGACCTCGCGCTGGAGCGTCACGACCAGGTCGGTGGCGGAGCCGGTCGGGACCGGGACGCGCATGGCGATGCCGTCCAGCTTGCCCTTGAGCTGCGGGAGGACCAGCGCGGTGGCCTTGGCGGCACCCGTGGTGGTCGGGATGATGTTCTCGGCGGCGGCCCGGGCACGGCGCAGGTCCGAGTGCGGGAAGTCCAGGATGCGCTGGTCGTTGGTGTACGCGTGGACCGTCGTCATCAGGCCCTTGACGATGCCGAAGTTCTCGTCGAGCACCTTGGCCATCGGCGCCACACAGTTGGTGGTGCAGGAGGCGTTGGAGATGACGTGGTGGTTGGCCGCGTCGTACTTGTCCTGGTTGACGCCCATCACGATGGTGATGTCCTCGTCCTTGGCCGGAGCCGAGATGAGGACCTTCTTGGCGCCGCCGGCGATGTGCTTGGCGGCGTCGGCCTTCTTGGTGAAGATGCCGGTCGACTCGATGACGATGTCGACGCCCAGCTCGCCCCACGGGATGTCGGCGGGGTTGCGCTCGGACAGCACCTTGATGGTGTGGCCGTCGACGGTGATCGTGTCGGCGGTGTGCGTCACCTCGGCCTTGAGGCGGCCCAGGATCGTGTCGTACTTCAGCAGGTGTGCGGTGGTCGCGGTGTCACCCAGGTCGTTGACAGCCACGATCTCGATGTCAGCGCCCTGCTCCAGCAGCGCGCGGAAGTAGTTGCGACCGATACGACCGAAGCCGTTGATGCCTACGCGGATCGTCACGAACCGATCTCCTCGTTGGTACGCCGGCCATGCGGTGCCGGCGAGCTGTATTTGGGATGTCCCCGACCACCCATGACCCTACCTCCCTGAGGCTCCCGCGGTGACATCCAGATGCCCCATACACGGCGAGGCGGTCCGTACCCGCCAGTAGGGGTACGGACCACCTCGGATCGGGGGTGGCATCACACCGTTTTGTCATGGAATGCCGACCCGTTTTTACCGCCCTTTCACTCGTTCGTGAGCGGGTCGGCTCACATGTCGAGTGCTGTCGGCGTCAGTTGTCGAGTGCTGTCAACGCCTTCTTCACCAGAGCGGCACGATCGGCCGCGGAACTGACCTGTTCCAGACCGAAACCGAGCAGCACGGTGCGGTCGGTGGTGACGGCTCCGTACGTCTTGAACAGCGCTCCGGTCCGCTCCCAGTCCTTGAGGACGGCCGGGCTGCCCGCGGGCGGTCCGGTGACGCTCCAGGAGCCGAGGGAGGTCTCGAAGCCCTCGGTCTCGGTGGCCGCGCCGCCGACCACGAGCGAGGCGTCGTCGACGAGGACGCCGTGCCCGCCGGTGCTCGGGTCGGTGATGTAGCCGATGGAGACCTCGACGGACTTGCCGGCGTAGGCGCTGAGGTCGAAGCTCACCGGCTGCCAGCCCGCCGAGCTGCCGGTGAAGCTGTTCCACGAACCGCTGGTGCCGCTCGCGGTGCACTGGTTGTTCGCGATGGTCAGGTAGTGCTTGAGCCACGGGTGCTCGGCGATCAGGAAGCCGGCCCCGCACTCGCTCGGTACGGTGCTGCTGGTGGCGCCGCCCTTCTCCGGCAGGGTCGTCCAGTCGTCGGCGCCGACGACGTGCGCCTCGACCACCGCGTGGTCGTAGCCGGGTTCGGTGTCCCACAGCAGCTTGGCGCTGAGGGTCGGCTGCTGGGACGCGGTGACACCGGTGAGGTCGATGGTGCGGGTGAGGCGCTTGTAGGCGTCGTCGGTGTGGACGGCCGCGGCCATGTACGACCCGGAGTACGGCCCGTACGGGTTGACGGTCCCGGCGAACTGGCCCGCGCCCGCGCTGGCGAACTGGGGGTAGGTGTCGGGCGAGAGCTCGTCGGAGGTGACGGCGTAGGTCCCGGCCTTGTCGAGCGGGTTGGCGGACGTGCCGCTCAGGGCCCCGCCGAAGCCGTCCAGCGTGCCGGAGCCGGTGAAGCCGGTGGCCCCGGGCGTCGACGTACGGGAGTAGGCGCCCAGGTAGTACTGGCTGAAGTCGTTCGACGGGGTGCCGTCGCCGAGGTTCACGCTGCCGCCGGCCAGCTCGCCCGCCTCGATCAGCTTGCCGCCCTCGTTGAGGTAGGCGCGCAGCTGGAGCTGGGTGTCGTTGCCGGGACCGCTCGTACCCGAGTAGTGGACGACCGTCTTGAAGTGCTTCAGCACACCGAGCGCGTCGGGAGCGCCCTGGGTGGCGACGTCCCAGACGACCGCCTTGTGCCCGGCCGCCTTCAGCGCGTCGACGTAGGTCTGCGCCTGGGTGGCCTTGGCGCCCTCCTCCGCGACCACCAGGGTGTCCGCCCTGGGCCGCTCGGCGACGGTGTACGTGAAGTGCGAGCTGGAGACCTTCTTGCCGCTCTTCGTCTCACCGGTGAACCACACCTCGACCTTGTCGCCCGGGTCGCCGTCCTTCACCTTGGCCCGGTACTCGTCGAAGTAGAGGTTGTCGTTGCCGCCGTACGTCTCGCCGCCCTTCCAGGCCTTGAGCGCCCTGTCCTGCGTGCGGCCGCCGTTGACGCGGTACTTGAGCTCCTTGTCGCGGATCGCCTTGCGGACGACGACGGAGACCTCCTGGTCGGCGCCGCGCGAGTACGACGTGGAGAACGCCGCCGGGGTGAAGTCGGCGGCGCTCAGCCCGACCGAGGAGCTCGGCTGGTCGGGGTGGGCGGCGGTCTCGGCGACGGAGAGCGCGAAGGGGATGTTCTTCTCGAACTCGTCCTGGATCAGCTTCTCGTCGTCCGGGAAGTTGAAGACCGACTGGCAGTCGGCGGCGTTCCAGGCGTCGTTCGGGTCGATGTCCGAGGCCGTCTGGCAGGTCGACATCTCGGGGGTGAACATCGCCATGCCGTTGACGTTCGACGCGTGGCCGTCGGCCTCGCCGTTGGTCGTGTACAGCTCCGAGGAGACCTGCGAGTGGTAGCCGGGGATCGCCGGGTTGTCCGGGGTGCCGGCGAGCGCCTTGTAGAGGACGTCGTCCGGGGTCGGGGTGGCCACCTGCCAGCCGACGCCGTAGAGGAGGAGTTCGGCGGCGGAGTGGTAGTTGATGCCGTACGTGAACCCGATCCGCTTCTCGAAGTCGTCCAGTGCCGTGGTCTCGGGCTCGGACTCGGGGCTCACGCCGCGGTAGGTCTCGCTGGTGGGGTTGGGGGACGAACCCTCGTCGTCGTAGCCCCACTTGTAGCCGAAGTTGCGGTTGAGGTCGACGCCGTCACCCGTACTGATGACGCCGTCGCCGTTGACGTCCCGCAGGTTCTTGCGCCACAGGCGGGTGTCGGAGTTCTGGAAGGTGTAGTCGTAGCCGTCCGGGTTGGCGGACAGGACGAACCACAGCTCGGTCGAGTCGACGATCTTCTTGATGCGCTTGTCGGTGCTGTAGTTGTCCAGGTAGTAGTGCATCAGCCGGCGGGTCATCTCCGGCGTGATCCACTCACGTGCGTGCTGGTTGGACAGGTACAGCACGGAGGGCTTGGAGCCGTCCTTCGACTTCTTCGCGCCCTTGGTCAGTTTGAGCGCGAGGATGTCCTGCCCGTCGACCGTCTTGCCGATGGACTCGACCTTGGTCAGACCGGGGTTGGCCTGCGCGGTCGCGAGGATCTCCGCCTCGAGCCCGCCGCTGCCGCCGTACGGGCGGAACACACCCTGCGAGGCGCCCTCGACCCGCGCCTCGGCCTTGGCCGACACCGTGTGCTCGGTGAGGTCGACGCCCTGCTTCTCCAGCTTCTTCGCCTGCTGGTCGGTGAGGTACAGCTCGACTTCCGTCTTGCCGGATCCGGTGACCTGGTCGCCGAGTTCATGGCCGTCCTGCCCGGCTTGGAGCAGGAGGGGAATCTGCTTCTTCGTGACGTCGGCGTGGAAGACCTTGACCTCGTCGGGGTCGGGCTTCCCCGAACTCCCGGTCTGCGCCTGCGCCATGGGTGCGAGTGCGGCTCCGCCGATCAGGAGCGCGCCGACAGCGAGGATCGATCTCGCCCTGTGTCTCATGTACCCCCCTAGCAGTGGTCCGCCACAGCGGCGAACCCATGCCAGGCTCATGACACTTCATGATCCAGTCAAGGGCGACTCACGGACAGTTCACGGTGGCTTAAAAAGGACGCAAACGCCGGTGCCGACGACCGTCGCGGCCGTCGGCACCGGAGAGTTGACGGCGCCTCAGCCTGCGAGGTTGTCGGCCAGCTCCTCGGAGAGGTTGGCCTCGGTGCCCGGGATGCCCAGATCGGACGCACGCTTGTCGGCCATCGCGAGGAGACGGCGGATCCGGCCGGCGACCGCGTCCTTCGTGAGCGGCGGGTCGGCGAGCGCGCCCAGCTCCTCCAGGGAGGCCTGCTTGTGCTCCATGCGCAGCCGGCCGGCCGCCGCGAGGTGCTCGGGAACCTCCTCGGCGAGGATCTCCAGGGCGCGCTGGACCCTGGCCCCGGCGGCCACGGCCGCGCGGGCGGAGCGGCGCAGGTTCGCGTCGTCGAAGTTGGCCAGGCGGTTCGCGGTGGCGCGGACCTCGCGGCGCATCCGCCGCTCCTCCCAGGCCAGCACCGACTCGTGCGCGCCGAGGCGGGTCAGCAGCGCGCCGATCGCGTCACCGTCACGGACGACCACCCGGTCCACCCCGCGCACCTCACGGGCCTTCGCTGCGATGGACAGCCGGCGGGCGGCGCCGACCAGCGCGAGCGCGGCCTCCGGGCCCGGGCAGGTCACCTCCAGGGAGGAGGAGCGGCCGGGCTCGGTCAGCGAGCCGTGTGCCAGGAAGGCGCCACGCCAGGCCGCCTCTGCGTCGCAGGTGGCCCCGGAGACGACCTGCGGGGGCAGGCCCCGGATCGGCCGGCCCCGGCCGTCCACCAGGCCGGTCTGGCGGGCCAGCTGGTCACCGCCGGCCACCACCCGCACGACGTACCGGGAGCCGCGGCGCAGCCCGCCGGGTGCCATCACGATCAGCTCGGAGCTGTGGCCGAAGATCTCCAGGATGTCCCGCTTGAGACGCCGGGCCGCCATCGCGGTGTCCAGCTCCGCCTCGATCACGATGCGCCCGCTCACCAGGTGAAGGCCGCCCGCGAACCGCAGAATGGCGGAGACCTCCGCCTTCCGGCAGCAGGTCCGGGTGACGGGTAGCCGGGAGATCTCGTCCTTCACCGCTGCCGTCATCGCCATGGGCCGATCCTTCCATGCATCCGAAAAATACGGTCGTACGCGGCGGCCAACAGCTCCGGGTCGTGCCGGGGTGAACCGTCGGTCCGGGCCACGGGGCTCAGCTCGACCGCGGCTCCCAGCCGCTTGGCGGCCTCGGTGAGCGAGTCGCGGTCGGGCACGGCGGCCTCGTCGGCCAGCACCACGTCCAGGGCGAGTTTAGGGGCGTGTCGCCCCAAAACCTCCAAATGACGCTGCGGGGAGAAGCCCTCGGTTTCTCCCGGCTGCGGTGCCAGGTTCAGGGAGAGGACCTTACGGGCCTTGGTCTCGGTGAGCGCGTCGAGCAGATCGGGGACGAGCAGGTGCGGGATCACCGACGAGAACCAGGATCCCGGGCCGAGCACCACCCAGTCCGCGTCCAGCACGGCCGCAACCGCCTCCGGCACGGCCGGCGGGTCGTGCGGCACCAGGTGCACGGACTGCACCTCGCCGGGCGTGAGCGCCACGGTGGCCTGCCCCCGGACGATGTCCACCTCCTCGGGCCGCTCCGGGTCGTGCCCCTTGACCAGGGCCTGCAGCTCAAGCGGCACCGCGGACATCGGCAGCACCCGTCCGTGCGCGCCGAGCAGCTTGCCGACCAGGTCCAGGGCCTGGACGTGGTCGCCGAGCTGTTCCCACAGGGCGACGATCAGCAGATTGCCGACCGCGTGCTCGTGCAGGTCGCCCTTGGACTGGAAGCGGTGCTGGATGACCCGGGCCCAGGTCTGGCCCCAGTCGTCGTCACCGCACAGGGCGGCCAGGGCCTTGCGCAGATCACCCGGAGGAAGCACACCCAGCTCGTCACGGAGACGCCCGCTGGAGCCACCGTCGTCGGCCACGGTGACGACGGCGGTGAGGTCGCCGGTGATCCGGCGCAGGGCTGCCAGCGAGGCGGACAGTCCCATGCCGCCGCCCAGGGCAACCACCTTGGGCTGGGCACCGCGGCGGCGCGGCCGGGCGCCGCGGGCCTCGACGGGACGGCCCGCGCGGGACTCGGGCACCATCCGGCGCAGCCTGGTCAGCCGTGGAGTGCGCTCGGTCACTCGCGCCCCATGTCCCGGTGCACGACTACGGTCTCCACTCCCTCGGCGGCCAGGCGGGCGGCGAGCTTCTCGGACACGGCGACCGAGCGGTGCTTGCCGCCCGTGCAGCCGATGGCGATCGTCACGTAGCGCTTGCCCTCACGCCGGTACCCGGTCGCGATCAGCCGCAGCAGCTCGGCGTACCGGTCGAGGAACTCCTTGGCGCCCGGCTGGTTGAAGACGTACGCCGACACCTCCTCGTTGAGGCCGGTGTACGGGCGCAGCTCCGGCACCCAGTGCGGGTTGGGCAGGAACCGCATGTCGGCGACCAGGTCGGCGTCGACCGGCAGGCCGTACTTGAAGCCGAACGACATCACCGTCGCCCGCAGCTCGGGCTCCTCGTCGCCGGCGAACTGGGCGTCCATCTTGGCGCGCAGCTCGTGCACGTTGAGGCTGGAGGTGTCGATCACCAGGTCGGCGTCGCCGCGCAGCTCGCGCAGCAGCTCCCGCTCGGCCGCGATGCCGTCGACGATCCGGCCGTCGCCCTGCAGCGGGTGCGGGCGGCGCACCGACTCGAAGCGGCGGACCAGGGCGTCGTCGGAGGACTCCAGGAAGACGATCCTGCGTGTGACGCTCCGGCTGTCCAGGTCGGCGAGGGACTCGCGCAGGTTGTCGAAGAAGCGCCGGCCGCGCACGTCGACGACGACCGCGATCCGCGCCACGTTGCCCTGGGAGCGGGCGCCCAGCTCGACCATGGTGGGGATGAGGGCCGGCGGGAGGTTGTCCACGACGAACCAGCCGAGGTCCTCCAGGCACTTCGCCGCCGTCGAACGGCCGGCTCCCGACATGCCGGAGATGATCACCAGCTCGGGGATGGCCGCCTCGGGCACCCCGGCCGGAGTGACGTCCGTACTCACTTCTGCTCCGTTTTCCTGAACCGCATCCGCTTTCGCTTCCTGCGGCTGATCCTGACGCGCCTCGTTGTGCGTTTCCTGGGGCTCGCCCTGCGTTTCGCTGAACGCCGGATCTCGCTGTGCTGTGGGTTGTGCGTCGCGCTCGGTCATCTCTCCTGGCCCCGTCGATCGTCCGGGGCGCCCGCGGGTACGGGCTCCCCCGAGGCGTCCGCCGTCGTCTCGGGCGCCTCGTCTTCCCTGTCATCCATGATCTCTCCGGTCGCCGTGTTCACGGCGGGTGCGGCCGGGGCCGCCTGGGCGAGGGCCACGGCGATGGTCTCGGCCGTCTTGCGGCCTATCCCGGGCACTTCCTGGATCTGCTCGATTGTGGCGGACCGCAGCTTCTTCACCGAGCCGAAATGCTTGATCAACGCCTGTTTGCGGGTTTCACCGAGGCCCGGTACGTCGTCCAGGGGGCTGGAGCGGAAGCGCTTGGCCCGCTTGGCGCGCTGGTAGGTGATGGCGAAGCGGTGCGCCTCGTCGCGGACGCGCTGGAGGAGGTAGAGGCCCTCGCTGGTGCGGGGCAGGACCACGGGGTCGTCGTCCTCGGGCAACCAGACCTCTTCGAGGCGCTTGGCGAGGCCGCAGACGGCGATGTCATCGATACCGAGTTCGTCGAGCGCCCGCTTGGCCGCGGCGACCTGCGGCCGGCCGCCGTCGACGACCACGAGCTGGGGCGGGTAGGCGAACTTCTTGGGGCGGCCGTCCTCGTCCTTGAATCCGTTGACGGGGCCTGCGTCGGGGTCGATGTCGCCGTGGGTTTCGTCGTTGGTTTCGACGTGGGCTTCGCTGTGCGTTTCGGAGGCTGTGGGGGTGCCGGGGTCTGTGAGGACGCCTGCGGCCGTGGTGACGCCGGAGGCCGCGAGGACGCCTTCGGCGCCGTCCTCCACCCACTCGCCGGTCCGCTCCTTCTCGGCGAGGTAGCGGCGGAAGCGGCGGGTGATCACCTCGTGCATGGAGCGCACGTCGTCCTGACCGGCGAAGCCCTTGATCTGGAAGCGGCGGTACTCGCTCTTGCGCTGCAGGCCGTCCTCGAAGACGACCATGGAGGCCACCACGTCGTCGCCCTGGAGGTGCGAGATGTCGTAGCACTCGATGCGCAGCGGGGCGCTGTCCAGGTCCAGGGCGTCGGCGATCTCCTCCAGCGCGCGCGAGCGGGTGGTGAGGTCGGAGGCACGCTTGGTCTTGTGCAGGGCCAGCGACTGCTGGGCGTTGCGCTGCACGGTCTCCATCAGGGCCTTCTTGTCGCCGCGCTGCGGGATGCGCAGCGAGACGTTGGCCCCGCGGCGGCCGGTGAGCCACTCCTGGACCGGCTCGACCGGCTCGGGCAGCGCCGGGACCAGCACCTCCTTGGGGACGGCGTCCCCGGTCTCCTCGCCGTAGAGCTGCTGGAGGGCGTGTTCGACGAGAGCGCCGGTGGTGACGTCCTCCACCTTGTCCGTCACCCAGCCGCGCTGGCCGCGCACGCGTCCACCGCGCACGTGGAAGATCTGGACGGCCGCCTCCAGCTCGTCCTCCGCGACGGCGATGAGGTCGGCGTCGGTCGCGTCGGCGAGCACGACCGCGTTCTTCTCCATGGCCTTCTTCAAGGCCTCGATGTCGTCGCGCAGCCGGGCGGCCCGCTCGTACTCCATCTCCTCGGCGGCCTCCGTCATCTGCTTCTCCAGACGGCGGAGGTAGGTGCCGGTGCGGCCCGCCATGAAGTCGCAGAACTCGTCGGCCAGTTCGCCGTGGTCCTCCGGGGAGATCCGGCCGACGCAGGGGGCCGAGCACTTGCCGATGTAGCCGAGCAGACAGGGGCGGCCGGTGCGGGCGGCGTTCTTGAACACCCCGGCCGAGCAGGTGCGCACCGGGAACACGCGCAGCAGCAGGTCGACCGTGTCCCGGATCGCCCACGCGTGGCCGTACGGCCCGAAGTAGCGCACGCCCTTCTTCTTGTGACCGCGCATCACCTGGACCCGCGGGAACTCCTCGTTCATCGTGACCGCGAGGTACGGGTAGCTCTTGTCGTCGCGGTACTTCACATTGAACCGGGGGTCGTACTCCTTGATCCAGGAGTACTCCAGCTGGAGCGCCTCGACCTCGGTGGACACCACCGTCCACTCCACGGACGCCGCGGTGGTGACCATCGTCCGGGTGCGGGGGTGCAGGCCCGCCAGATCCTGGAAGTAGTTCGCCAGGCGCTGGCGCAGGCTCTTCGCCTTTCCGACGTAGATCACCCGGCGGTGCTCGTCGCGGAACCTGTACACCCCGGGAGAGTCCGGGATCTGTCCCGGCTTGGGGCGGTAGCTGGAGGGGTCGGCCATGTCTCACACCCTACTGGCGAGCACCGACACCGCGACGAGCCTGTGGACAACCGTCCACGGGACGGGCGGGCCGGCGGGCACCCCGGGAGCCGTAGCCGACGGGTCAGAGGGGGCGGGGGGCCCGGGGCGGTGGCAGGCCGGCATGGGCGGCGGGCCGGTGGCAGCTGCCCGCGGAGGCAGCGCGGGGCCGGCGGAGGCAGGGTGATCCGCCGTCGTAGCGAGGTCTCCGCATCGTCGGGCAAACGCCCGGCCCCGTGGCTCACCGCCCACCGCCCACCTGGAAAGCGGATCGCGAAATCGGACACCTCGGCGCCATTGCGAGCCGTTCCGGCATGCCGCACTCGCGGGCCCGGTCCGTGACCGGCGCGGAGCCGCTGGACCGGTCGTGACGGATCTTGCACGGCTTCCTCCCCAAATCGGTACCTCCCCCACGAACGATCTCCGGCCTCCCGGCCGACGGCGGCACCACCGCACCCGCACGATCCCGCCGGTCACGGGGTCACGCCTCGGCCAGGTGAGCTCTCTCGACCGGCTGAAGGTGTTGTCGGGGATTGGTCAACACGCTTCAATGCGGGGGAACTCGGGGCCGTGAGCGACGGCCTGCGGACGCGGCGTGCCCAGGTGCGGCCGCCCCGGCGCCGACGGGGTGGCCCCGAACCTCGTCAACGGCCTGACCAGCCGTTGCACCCCCCAACAGAAAGGCCCCCTGCATGCGGCACGGCACACAGCACGCGGACGTCGCCACCGCGGAACTGGACTCGGCCCTGCGCGGCGGCCCCTTCCACGTGGCCCTGCGCGCCGCGATCGCCGCCCGCGGGCTGCCGCTCCAACGCGTGCAACACCATCTGTCGCGCTACGGCGTGAAAGTGGGCGTCACCAGCCTGAGTTACTGGCAGCAGGGCGCCCGCCGCCCCCAGCGTCCCGAGTCGCTGCGGGCCGTCCGCGCACTGGAGGAGATCCTCCAGCTCCCGGACGAGTCCCTGATCCGGCTGCTCGCCGAGACCGACCAGGATCCAGCCGTGCGCCGCCCCGCCGCCCGCTCGTACCGCTCACTGATCGAGGCCTGTGACGTCCTGGACCGGCTGCAGGCCGAGCTCGGCTGGTCCCTCGACGGCGGCCTGCACACCCTCGGACACCACGAGCGGGTACGGATCGGCGCCCACCGCGAACTGGCCGCCCGAGAGTCCCAGCACATCGTGCGCGCCCACCGGGACGGCGTCGACCGCTTCGTGGCCGTCCACCACGGCGACCCCGGCTGTGCCCCGCAGCACATGACCGTGCACGCGCTGGAGAACTGCCGTGCGGGACGCGTCCGTTCGGACCAGGAGACCGGTCTCCTGGTCGCCGAACTGCTCTTCGGCACCCGGCTGCGCTCCGGCGACACCTTCCTCTTCCGCTACGCCGTCGAGGACGGCACGGCCGGTGTCTCACGCGAGTACGTCCGCAGTTTCGGCTTTCCCGGCGGCCAGTACACCCTTCAGGTGCGCTTCGCCGCCGACGCGCTGCCGACACGCTGCCACCGGTTCGCCCAGCACTCGGCGGCGGCCCCGCGCAGCGGCCGGCAGACCCTGCCGCTGAGCGGGCTGCACCGCTCCGTCCACCTGGTCGAGCCCCGGGTACGGCCGGGCCTCCTGGGGATCGGCTGGGACTGGGACTGAACCGGCACTGAGCCCCACCCCTCGGATCAGGCGCCGGGTCCCGCCACGATCCGGCCGTCCGCGGCCTTCACCGGCAGTTCGTTCAACGGCTCGGTGGCCGGCGACCGCACCACCTTCCCGGTCAGGGCGTCGAACTCGCTGCCGTGGCAGGGGCAGACCAGAGTCGTGCCCTGGAGCTTGTTGATCGGGCACCCCGCGTGCGTGCAGATGGTGCTGTACGCCTTCAGCCCGCCGTCGGCGGACCGGCCGACGACCACGTTGTGCTCCTGGTAGAGCCGGGCGCCGCCCTTGGCGACCTCGCTCTCGGCTCCGAGGTCGACCGGCGCGGTCGGCGTGGCCTCGGCCGCGGCCGCACCGCCGGGTGCCTTGCAGGCGGCCGCCCCCAGCCCGGCGACCGATGTGACGGCCACTCCGCGCAGGACGGTGCGGCGACTCGCGGAGGGACGGGCGGTCACAAGGGACTCCTGGTGGATCGGTGCGGTGCGGGACGACCCTACCTGGGCGGATCGTCCCGCTTCGGGGTGGGGGTGCGGTGCCGGGTGCGGAGGTCGGCGGCTCACCGGATAGGACGTAAACGCTTACGCAAGCGTTTACGCGGCCATGCCGCATGGGGTAGCTTCCCGGCCGAAGGCCCCACGGCAGCCCGAGAACCCGGCGGCCCGAGCGGGAACCACGGAGCCCTTGCCCAGGGCGGGAAGCGACGAGAGGAACCCCCATGCCCACCATGGCCGACGTAGCGCGGAGCGCCGGTGTCTCCGTGGCGACCGTCTCCCATGTGCTGAACGAGACCCGCCCGGTGCTGCCCCACACCCGTCAGGCCGTGCTCGACGCCATCGAGAGGCTGGGCTACACGCCCAACACCCTCGCCCGCTCCCTGGTGACCAGCCGCACCCGCTCCATCGGGCTCGCGGTGTCGGCGATCAGTAACCCCTACTTCACGGAGATCCTCCAGGGCGTCGAGGCCGCTGCCCTGGAGCACGGCTACAGCCTGCTCATCGCCGACCCTCACGACGACCCCGAGCACGAACGCAAGGTCGTCCAGCTCCTCCACGAGCGCCGCGTCGACGGCCTGATCGCCGCCCCTTCCGCCGACCCGCGCGCACTCCTCGACTACCTCGGCCGGCATGCCGTACCGACCGTCCTCCTCGACCGGGTCATCGACGGCCGCGCGGACACCTCCCCGCCCTTCGACCAGGTCTGCGCCGAGAACACCGGGCCTACAGCCCGGCTCGTCACCCACCTGGCCGGTCTCGGGCACCGCCGGATCGGCCTGGTCGCGGGGCTGCCCGGACTGAGCACCACCGGCGAGCGGATCACCGGCTACCGGCAGGGCCTGGCCATGGCCGGGCTGGCCCCCGACGACAACCTGATCGTCCCCGGCAACTCCGAATCCGCGGGCGCCGAGCAGGCCACCGCCGCTCTGCTGTCGCTCGCCACCCCGCCCACGGCACTCGTCACCGCCAACAACGCGATGACCATCGGCGCCCTGCGCACCCTGCGCGCGCAAGGCCTCTGCGTACCGGACGACATCGCCCTGTGCTGCTTCGACGACTTCGCCTGGGCCGACCTCTTCTCACCCCGGCTCACCGCCATCGCCCAGCCCAGCAGGGAGCTCGGCGCCGAGGCGGTCCGGGTGCTCATCGAACGGCTGGCATCACCCGACCGGCCCGCCCGGACCGTACGGCTCCCGTGCACCTTCGTGCACCGGACATCGTGCGGGTGCCAGGAGGAGAACGGCGAGATGCCGGCAGCCACGCCGACCCCGCGGTCCGAGCACCCCAGCCACCCCGAGAACCCCGTGCACCCCGAGAAAGGAACCCTCACGTGATCGTCGTCGCCGGTGAAGCACTGATCGATCTGGTACCGCAGGGCACGGGCGCCCTCGCGGCCCTGCAGCCGGCGCTCGGCGGCGGCCCGTACAACACGGCCGTGGCCCTCGGCCGCCTCGGCTCCCCCACCGCGTTCTGCTCCCGGGCCTCCTACGACGCCTTCGGCGAGGCCCTGCTGGACGGGCTGCGGCGGGCGGATGTGGACCTCTCCCTCGTGGAGCGCGGACCGGAACCGACGACCCTCGCGGCCGCGACGATCGACCCGCAGGGCTCCGCCTCCTACTCCTTCTACGTCGAGGGCACCGCAGACCGCCTGTTCACCACCCCCGCAAGCCTCCCCGCCGCGACCCGCGCCGTGTCCTTCGGCACGCTCTCACTCGTCCTGGAACCGGGGGCGAGCGCCTACGAGGAGCTGATGCGCGACGCGGCCGGGCAGGGCCTGTTCACCTCGCTCGACCCGAACATCCGGGCGGGTCTGATCACGGATCCGGACGCCTACCGGGCGCGTTTCAAGAGCTGGCTGCCCTCGGTGACCCTGCTCAAGCTCTCGGAGGAGGACGCGCTGTGGCTCGGCGGCACCCCGCACGAATGGCTGTCGGCGGGTCCCTCGGCCGTGGTGATCACCCACGGCGGTGACGGTCTCAGCGCCTTCACCCGCGACGGCACCGTGTACGCCGTCCCCGGCGAGGAGGTCGCCGTCGTGGACACGATCGGCGCCGGTGACACGGTGAACGCGGCTCTGCTGCACGGTCTGGCCGCTCAGGACGCGCTGTCCGCCGAGGCGCTCCTGGGACTGGGCGCCGACGGCTGGACGAGGCTGCTGCGATTCGCGGCGCGGGCAGCCGCGATCACCTGCTCCCGGGCGGGTGCGGAACCGCCGTACGCCTCCGAACTCGGGGACCTGTAAGGAGCGTTCGGCATCCTCGAACCGATTCGACGGATCCATCGGTTCCGCTGAGCTCGCTGTTGAGGAGTCAAGGTTCGTCGTGGCCGCGGGGATCGGGCGGCTGAATGTGGAACGAGCGGCGGGGCCCCGGGGGGTGGGCCGGGGGGCCCCGC
>NZ_JBHXLU010000020.1:0-133245 GCF_042720695.1 Streptomyces sp. NPDC058457
CCTCATACGTGCTGCGGTGCCGCCGTACCGCCTACTGGCCGAAGCCGTAGGCGAACAGGTGGTCGGTGCCCGAGGAACCGGTCACCGGCAGCGTCACCGACGCCACCTGCTTGGACGGGTCCAGCGGGACCTTCGTGGCGAAGACATACGTCTTCACGCCGTCCCGGCCCCCGCTCCCGGTGTTCCGGTAGGCGGTGGTGACAGCTGTCGTGTCACCGGGCAGCGGCTTGCTCGGGCCGCCGTTGAGCGTCCAGTCCGAGAAGCCGACCGTCGCCTGGGAGGTGGTGCCGTCGGTGTAGGTGACGGTCAGTGTTCCCGAGACCCCGCTGCCGTCGGTCGGCGCGTTGACCGCCGCGCCCAGCAGGCCCAGCGACGACCCCGACGTGCCGGCGGGCATCGGGAGGGTCTGGCCGGCCATCTCCAGGTTGTCGAGCTGACCGGAGGTCACCGTCGGCCAGGTGTAGGAGATGCCGTCGACCGTGAGGGCGGAGCCGCTGGTGACACCGGCCGCCGACAGCGCGTTCTGCGAGTAGGCCCAGCCGCCGCCGTCGAAGCCGCCCGAGTAGGTGGCGCCGTCGGGGTAGATGCCCTCGTTGGTGGCGTACGGCCACAGCGCGCCGGGCTTGGCGACGGCCACGCGGAGGGCCGCCCCGGACAGTGCCGTACCGCTGCTGTGGTCGGTCAGGGCGAAGGTGACCGGGTACGTCCCCTCGGTCGCGCCCGCCGTCACGTGGACCTTCGCCTCGGCGCTGCCCGAGGCGGGCACCGTCAGCGAGCCGGACGCCGTGTCGATCGTGACGCCGGAGGGCGCCGTGGCCTTCCAGTCGACCGTGACGGCGTCGCTGCCGAGGTTGGTCACGTCGAGGGTGCCGTCACCGCCGGTGCCCGGCTGGAGGACCAGGCCGTTGGCGGGACCGGTCGCCGCCAGCACCCGGCCGCCGCCCGTGGTGTCCGACGGCGGCACCGCCGACGGGCCGGACGCCCAGGACGTGTTCGGCTGGGTGCCGAGCGTGTAGTCGAGCGTGCCCGCACCCTTGAACTGCCCGAACGTCAGCCAGGAGGCGTTCCACGCCTTGCCCTTGACGTTCAGTGACTGCACGTACGGCGCGTCGGGCGCGGCCTGCGGCGCGTTGATCTTCACCGTCCTGCCGTTCCCGAGGGTCACCTGGGCCACCGGGAACGCCGGGCTGCCGAGCACCAGGGTGTCGGTGCCCGGGGTCTCCGGGTACATGCCGAGCTCGGACCAGACGTACCAGGAGCTCATGGCGCCCAGGTCGTCGTTGCCGAAGGAGCCGACCGGGGCGTTGAAGTACAGGTTCTGCTGGGCGTCGCGGACGGCCGCCTGGGTCTTCCACGGCTGGCCGGTGTAGTCGTACTCCCAGGGGATCTCCACGCTGGGCTCGTTGCTCAGGTCGGCGTCGGTGCTGCCGGGGCTGGTGATGTCGTCGAGGAGGCTGTCCAGGTAGGACGAGTACGCCTTGGCGCCGCCGCGGGCCTGGATGAGCTCCTTCAGGTTGAACGGGACCATGGGGGTGTACTGGGCGGAGGTGCCCTCCACGAAGCCGTTGGAGGTGCCGGGGGTGAAACCGGTCGCGAACTGGCCGTCCTTGTTCCTGGCCTGGAGGTAGCCGGTCTGCGGGTTGAAGACGTTCATCCAGTCCTGGGCGCGGGTGGCGAACTTCTCGTAGACGGCCGTCTTGCCCAGCGACTTCGCGAAGGCGGCGAGGGCGTAGTCGGCGGAGTCGTACTCCAGCTGGGTGGAGACCGGGCCGTAGAAGTTGCAGCAGTTGTAGTCGTTCTCGTCCAGCGGGAGATAGCCCTTGGCGTCCCGCACCGGCTCGCCGGGGCGGTCGTTGTTCGGGACGGTGGCCTCGTGCTGGAGGGCTGCCAGGGCCTTGGCCGTGTCGAAGTCCGTGGCGCCGAAGGCGTACGCGTCGGTGATGATGCCGGCGGCCGGGTCACCGACCATCACGTAGCTCTCGCCGTTGTTCGAGGCCCACTTGGGCAGCAGGCCCGTCTGGTCGTAGCCGTTGAGCATCGAGGTGACGACATCGCTGGCGACCTTGGGCTCGGCCAGTGCCATCAGCTGGGTCTGGGAGCGGTAGGTGTCCCAGCCCGAGTAGTTGGCGTACTGGGCCTGCTGGCCCTTGGCCAGCTTGTGGATCTGGTTGTCCATGCCCATGTACTGGCCGTTGTCGTCCGAGAAGACGTTCGGGTGCAGCAGGGCGTGGTAGAGCGCGGTGTAGAACTGCGTCTGCTGGTCGGCGGTTCCGCCGCCCACCTGGATCTTCTTCAGCACCGTGTTCCAGGCGTCGTGGTTGGCCTTCTCGACGGCGCCGACGTTCCAGTTCTTGATCTCGGTGCTGAGGTTGTCCGCCGCGTTGGCGTCACTCGTGTACGAGATGCCGACCTTCGCCGACACCGTGGTGTTCGTCGACGTGTCGAAGGTCAGGTACATGCCGTTGGCGCCGGTCGTGGGCGGCTGGGCGGCCTTCGCGGCCTTGGACAACTGGGAGGCGGCACTGGCGCTCGGGGTCAGGGCGGCCGTGCCGGAGGCCTTGGCGGCGCTCCCGTGGATCGTCGGGGCCGGCTTCGCGGGGACGGTGAAGTGCTTCTCCTTCAGCGGCGCCGACTCGGACGCCTGCGGGGTCTGGCTGACCTTGCCCGCCTTCAGCGACTTGGCGTCGGGGGTGATGGTGCTGCCGACCCAGGTGCCGCTCGCGGCGAACGGCCGGTCGAACTTGATGTCGAAGTGCAGCGTGTACCGGTTGCTCGCGCCACAGAAGTGGCCGCTGTCGATCGCGCCGCTGATCTCCTTGCTGTTCACCACCTGGACGCGGGTCCCGTCCACCTGGGTGGCGCCCCCGCTGAGCTTGAACAGCAGGTTCGCCTGCTGTCCGGCGGGGAAGGCGAAGGTGCCGAGACCGGCGCGGGTGGTGTCGGTCAGCTCGGTCTTCACCCCGTTGGCGTCGGTGACCTTGTAGGACCCGATGCCGGCCTTCTCGTCGGCGTGGCTGAAACCGACCGATGTGCTGCCGAGGTCGCCCGACAGGGCGCCGGTCACCGGCAGGACGGGCAGGTCGCCCGCGACCGGGCAGCCCGGTCCCGAGACGTGGGTGAGGCTGAAGCCGGAGAGCTTGTTGTCGGCGTACTCGTAGCCGCCGCCGTCGGGGCGGTTCGGCGTCGTGTCGGGGCCCCACTGCACCATGCCGGCCGGCATGTCGGGGCCGGGGAAGGTGTCCACCGCACCGGAGGTGCCGATGAGGGGGTTGACGAGGGACGCGGGGTCGGTCACGAGGGCCGGACTCGCGGTGCTCGCGGCATGGGCGCTGCCGACCGTCGAGAGCGGCAGGGCTGCCATGCCCAGGACGCAGACCACGGCTAGGCGCCCGCGGAATCCTGCTCTGGTGGGGGGTGGTGCGGCTGAACGTCGGGGTCTCACCATCGGTTGCCTCCGCAGCAGTTCGTGCTTCGCACATCAGGTGTCGGCGCGTCGGGAAGCGCCGGAAAGCCAGGCGACAGGCAACGGATCGGGTCGCACTCCCACGGCCTGACAACGTTGCCATACACGAGTGTTGAGTGAAACGCCTGTGCTTGCGGCATGTCAACGAGGCCAACAGGACTTTCTGCGCGCGAAGTTCAAAGAGTGGGCCACGCCGGGCTCAACGCCTGGTTTCCTTGCGGGAGTCACGCCCACTCGGCAACGGCCCCGCGCGGCCCTACAGCCCCCGGGTGACGTGGCTCAGCGCGTCGGCGAGCTGTTCGCCATGCCGGCGCAGCGCCTCGGGGGTGATGCCCTTCTCGGCCACGGCCCGGGCGAGGTCGTCGGTCGCCACCTTGAGCACGGCGCTCATGGCGGCGGCCCGCATACGCACGTCGAGCAGGTCGGCGGACCCGGCCGCGCGTCCGGCGAGCACCTCGGCGAACGTCTCCTCCGCACGTTCCCGGAGCACCAGGTAGACGGCGCGCAGCGCGGGTTCGCCGTGGGTCATCCGGATCACGGTGAGGACCGCCTCGGCGTCCCCGTCGGACGACGCGTCGGGGGCGGGCCGGTAGGCGGCGCGCAGATGGTCCGTCAGGTCGGCCTCGGGCGGCCAGGCGCGCAGGACCTCCTGGAAGGCCGCGACCGACTGGGTGAGCAGCGGCTCCACGCAGCTTTCCTTGCTCGGGAACCAGCGCCACAGCGTGCGCTCCGAGACGCCGGCCGCCCGCGCGATCTGCTCGCCGGAGGTGGCGGCCACGCCCTGTTCGGCGAACAGCCGGACCGCGTGACGGGAGATGTCCAGGCGCCGGCGTCGCCGCTGCCGCTCGCTCACCGGCGGCCGTCCCCGGCGGGGCACTATCGGGCCACTGTCCACCGTCACGTCCTCCATCGGGCGATCCAATCACGCCGGGACCGCGGGACGACTGGCCGGAATCATTATTGGCAGTCACTGACAATAAAGTGTTACGGTCGAAGTGCCGGAAGATCGCGTTCCGAGGTCCAGGAGGAGGACCATGAACGGTGCCGCCGAGCGTTCCCGACTACCCTTCGCACGGCCGAACGTGCTCGATCTCGCGCCTCTGTACGAGGTGCTGCGCCGGGAGGCGCCGATCACGCCGGTCACCACGCCGGCCGGGGATCCGGCCTGGCTGGTCACCCGTTTCGACGAGGTGCGCGAGCTCCTCGGCGACAAGCGGCTCGGCCGCTCCCATCCCGAGCCGGAGCGGGCGTCCCGTATCACGACCGCCGCGGTGCAGGAGGGCCCTTCGGGCGACTACGCCACCGAGGAGGCCGACCACACCCGGATGCGCCGGCTGCTGACCCCGGCCTTCTCCGCCCGGCGCATGGTGATGCTCTCCGATCACGTACGACACCTGGTCGACGGCTGTATCGACCGGTTGGATGCCGAGCGGGCCGCCGCCGCCGACGGGGTGGTCGACCTGCATGCCGGGCTGGCCTTCCCGGTGCCGGTCGCCGTCATCTGCCGGCTGCTCGGCGCGCCCGAGAGCGACCGCGAGTACTTCGCCTCGCTGTCGGGGCGCATGGCCGACTACGCCATCGGTGACGAAGCCGAACGGGCGCGGGACGAGTTCAACGACTACATGATCACTCTCGCCGAGGCCAAGCGCGCCCGGCCGGGCGAGGACGTCATCTCCGACCTCGTACGCGCGCAGAGCGCCGACGCGGACTTCGACTACGCCGAGATGATCAGGCTCTGCGTGGGGCTGCTGTTCGCCGGGCACGAGACCACCGTCAACCGCATCGGCCTGGGCACGCTCTTCCTGCTGACCCGCCCCGAACAGTGGCGGGCGCTGACCGCCGATCCCGCCGGCCGGGTCAACGCCACCGTCGAGGAGATCATGCGCCTGGGCGCGCCCGGTGACCTCGGTCTGCTGCGCTACGCCCACACCGACGTCGACGTCGCCGGGGTCACCGTCCGGCGCGGCGACGCCGTGATCCTCTCCGTCAACTCCGCCAACCGCGACGCGGCCGTGTACACCGACGCCGAGACGTTCGACCCCGACCGTCCGGAACGCAACCATCTCGGATTCGGCCACGGCTCGCACTTCTGCATCGGGGCGAGCCTGGCCCGCACGGAGCTGCGCATCGTCTTCACCGCCCTGGCCGAGCGCCTGCCCGGTCTGCGGCTCGCCAAGGACGTCGACGCACTGGAGGTCCGCACCACCCTCACCGGCGGGGTCAGCGAGCTGCCCGTGACCTGGTGAGGGCGGTGCGGCGCCGTGCCCGCGCCCGCCGCGTCACTCCTCGTCGCGCAGGCTGGCGGCCAGGGAGACCAGCGGCTCGGCCTCCTCGGCGTGGCCCAGGACGCCGAGGCGGGAGACCGCCCCGTCGAGGCGGGTGAGGGCGGGGGCGGGGCGTTCCAGGTAGAGGCCCTCCACGACGGCCGCGAGCCGGACGCACTCGGCCCACTCGCCGACCTGGTCCCTGTCGTGGGACTCGGGTTCGGGTTCGCCGAGCAGGGTGAGCGCCTTGTCCAGGGCGGTCAGGGCGGTCTCGTACTCACTGGCGTAGGCGTTGACCCGCCCGTGTTCGTAGGCCAGGGCGCTGTCCAGGTCGCGGCCGCGGGCCTCGTACCCCGCGGTGCGGGCCTCGTCGGCGATCCGGCCCGCGTCGGCGAGCAGGGCGAGGGCGTCGGCCAGTCCCTCGGCCCCCTGCTGCTGGGCCTGGAGGCGGGCGAGTTCGCGCAGGCAGCTGCTGAGCTGCTCGTAGCGCGGCTCCCGGGCGTGCGCGGCGAGGGCCTGGTCCGCGGCCTCGCGGGCCCGGCCGAACTCACCGGACTCGGCCAGGAGTACGGCGGTCTCCGCGGCGATCATGGCATGGCTCCCGGGGTCGTCGTCCCAGCCGGCCGACTCGGCCGCGAGGGCGGCGTACTCCGCCGTGGCGGCCTTGAGGTCCTCCCCCGCGTGCAGTGCGCGGGCGCGGGCCAGGCGCAGCTGGGCGACGAGCCGGTCGTCCAGTTCCCCGGCGGCGACGTCCGGTTCGGCCAGGAGGGAGTCGAGGAGCGCGATGCAGTCCTCGATCCGGCCCAGGTCGAGGCTGAGCTGGGCCGCGTTGCTGTAGGTGCAGAACGCGTCGAACCGGGTGCCGTGGCGCAGTTCCAGCTCCGCGGAGCGCGTCAGGTGGCGCAGTGCCTCCTCGGGGCGGCCCAGGTGCATGCAGGCCCTGGCCAGATCGCCGTGCAGGCCTGCTGTGTCGACCGTGTCGGCGGGCCATTCGGCGGCCAGGCGAACCGCCTCGGCCAGGTCCGCGTGCGCTGCCTGTGCGTCCTTGAGTCCGAGCCGGATCCTGGCGCGGAGGCCGAGGGTGCGGGGCAGGTGCCAGGCCGGGCCGTGCGCCTTCAGCCGGTCGAGGAGAGCGTCGGTCTCCGTGACCGCGGCGGGCAGATCGCCGACGAGGGCGTACGAACTGGCCCGCAACAGGTGGGCGGTGGAGACCTGTCCGGCGATGTCGTGCCGGGTGGCGAAGGCGAGCAGCAGGTCCGCCTCGGCGAAGACCGGCGCGAAGTCCTCCTCGCTCCTCGTCGCCTCCAGCCGCAGGCCGAGCGCGGACGTCCGCAGCCGCAGCAGACGGGCCTCCTGGAACGGGGCCAGGCCGGACGTCTCCTCGTGCAGACGGACGAGGGCCGCGTGGGCGGCGGTCAGCGTGGCAGCCTTCGCCTCGGCCCCGTCGGCGCCGTCGGCCCTCTCGGCGTCCTGCGGGGCGGCCTGGGCGGTGGCAAGCAGGGCGCCGGCGCGGGCGAGCGCCGCGTGCCCCGGTGCTCCGGCCTCGTCGTACCGGCTCGCGGCCTCCTCGTACAGGGCGGCTGATGCGGCGAACTCGTCCTTGTGGCCCGCCCGGCTCGCCTCGTCGTCCAGCAGGTCCGCGCGCAGCCGTGCCGGCGGTCCCACGGCCGGGTCGTCGGGGTGGGCGTAGTCGGCGGCGGCGACGAGCGTGCGTAGTTGTGCCCAGCAGGCCGTTGCGTCCGGATGCGCCTGCTCTTCCAACTCCCGTGCCCTGGTGATGAGTTCAGGAAGCGACTCGGGGACGGCGGCGGGCGCCGGGATGGGCGCGGTGGCGGCGGCCGGGGTCACGTCGTCGAGGCCGCGGCTGCGCAGGGTCAGTTCGAGGGCGTCCAGCAGGGGGGCGCGGTCGAGACGGGCCCGGCGCCGGTCGGTGTGGGCCGTGGTGCCGTTGCGGGCGTCGAAGCGGGCGGCGAGGTCGTCGGCGCGGCCGCGGACCTCGGCGCGCAGCCCGGCCACCGTCCAGGTGCGGCCCGGGTAGCCGGCGGCTGGCAGGCCGCCGTGGCCGAGGGCTTCGGTCCGCTGGAGGAGGACCTCCACGCCGGTGAGGAAGCCGAGCTGGTCCAGCGGCGATTCGACGTCGTCGAACAGGTTCCGGTTCTCGGCGAGGAGTTCCAGGCCGCGTGCCTCGTTGCCGGTGAGCGCGCAGAACTCCAGGTGTCTGCCGACCTCGCCGGACATCGAGGGGTTGCGGCGGCAGGCGCGGTAGCCGGTGAGGTGCAGTTCGCGGGCCCGGTCGGCGCCGCCGGTGCGCAGCAGGGGAAGCAGTGCGTAGGAGACGGAGCGGGCGGGCTCCTCCTGGCAGGACTCCTTCCCGGCCAGGACGGGCTCCCAGGTGCGCAGCGCCCGCTCGTCGTCGCCCGCCGTGAGGTGGTGCAGGGCGCGCCCGCAGATCTCGCAGGCCTCGCAGTCGCTGAGCTGGGTGCGGGGCCGTCCCGCCCACAGTTCGTAGGCCAGGTCGGTGTCCTCGCCGACATGGTCGGCGAGCTGGTACGCCTGTCCGTAGTAGGGCTGGAGCCCGAGAGCGGCCTTCTCGTACCGGTCGCGCATCTCGGTCAGCCACTGGCGCAGGCTGGCCAGGGGGATCTCGGGCAGGGCGACCAGGGCGTGGGCGACCCACTTGAACCGCCAGAACAGCGTGTGCCGCAGCCGCTCGTCGAAGACGTCGGGCTGCTCGTCGAAGAGGGTGAGCAGGCGGGCGAAGACGACGGGCGACTTCCTCGGTTCGGAACCGTAGTTGTACGCCTTCTGGAGTGCGAGGAGGGCGTGGGCGAGCGGGCGGGGTTCCGCGAACTGGTCGGCGGTGTCGACCAGTTCCTCGGCGGTGACGGTGCGGGTACGGCCGTAGGGGCGCCGGTCGTTCTCCTGGAGCGCCTGGTACAGCTCGTCGGTGTTCTGGGGATGGGGTGCGGTCGGCATCGTCAGCTGTCCTTGCGGAGGGCGTGGGCGAGGAGGTCGAGGAAGGAGCGGTTGATGAGGCTCGACTCGGCGGGCCTGAGCGGGCGCCGGGACAGCATCGCGGCCTGCCCGTAGAGGGCTTCGGCGCTGGTGCGGGCCAGTTCGGGCTCGTCGATGGTGACCGCGGTGCGCACCAGCGGGTTGAGCTGGTTGAGGATCAGCTGGGCCCGCGGGGCCTCCTGCCGCAGGTGGCCGAGGATGTCGCCCCAGATGCCGCCCTGCTGCTCGCGGGCCAGCTGGGAGCGGGTGCGCTCGTGCCGGGCCTCGCGGCTGTCCAGGAGGAGGGCGGGGGCGGAGGCGGGCTGGAAGGTGCGCAGCGCGACGTCGCAGTCGAAGACGGCGAGGGCGTCACGGGCCAGGGCGAGGTAGGCCGCGGCGGCGAGCTCCGTCTCCCGGTCGACGGGGTCGAGGTGGGCGGTGAGGGTGCCCGGGTCGAGGTCGGCGACGCTGACCTCCGGCCTGATCTCCGGCAGCCGGTGGACCAGTTCACGGTCGTAGGTGTAGCCGCCGTTGACGACGCCGAGCCCGGCGGCCGCGGCGATGGCCGCCACCTGCCGGAACTCCTCCACGCTGGAGGTCACGAGGACGGTGCGGTGGGTACGCGCGAACTCGTCGAGCGTGGCGTGTCCGTCGGTGGTCTCGAACGGCAGCCACGGCAGCAGCATCCGCAGGATCTCGTCGTCGTGCACGGCCAGGGACTTCACGGCCAGGTGGTGGGTCTGGAGGAAGCGGCCGAGCAGGTCGGGGTCGCTGGCGGCGGTCCGGGCGATCCACGCGCGCAGCCGTTCGGCGAGGGCGTCACGGACGGCGGCGAGGGTGTCGTCCTCGTACAGGGACTCGCGGGACGCGGTCGGACGCAGGCTCTCGGCGTCGAGGACGCAGCGGACGAAGAACGCCCACTCGGGCAGGATCTCCTCGGCCTGTTCGGACAGCAGCATGCCCTTGACGTGCACGCGGTGGCCGTGGCGGCGCCCGGCGGGCACCGCGTCGGGCAGCACACACGCGATGCCCTTCAGGCCCACCGCCGGCAGATCGAGGTCGATGGTGTCCAGCGGGGTGAACCCGAAGACGTCCTCGCCGTACGCGGCCAGCGCGCGGGAGCGTGCGCCCGGCGTGGGGTAGGTGCGCGCCCAGGGGGCGGGCTCGGGATTGACGGCCGCGCCCGCAGCGCCGGTGCCGTCGTCGAAGGTCACCGGGTGGCGCAGCAGGGAGCCGAAGTGCCGGGCGAGCGCCTGCACTTGGACCGGCCTGGTCCATTCGCCCGCGTCGGCGCGGGGCGTGAGGGTGACGGTGGTGCCGGGGCGCGGGCGGGCGGCGGCGGGCAGGGTGCGGACGGTGTAGCTGCCGTCGCCGCGCCCCCGCCACTCCACGGCGGGGGCGTCGGGGGTCCGGGCGGAGCGGCTGACGACGTGGATCTCGTCGGCGACCAGGAAGCAGGAGAGCAGGCCGATTCCGAACTGGCCGATGAAGTCGGCACGTTGCTCGGCGACCTGCTCTGCGCGCTTGCTGCTGCGGCCGATGGTGGCGAGGAAGGTGTGCACGTCGGCCTCGGTGAGACCGACGCCGTCGTCCTCCACCCGGACCACCGAACCGTCGGCGTACAGGCGGATGCCGAACGCGTCGGCGGGGGCGCCCGGTTCGAGGCCGTGCCGGGCGGTCAGCGCGTCCACCGCGTTCTGCAGGAGTTCGCGGAGGTAGACGCGGGGGCTGGAGTAGAGGTGGTGGGAGAGGAGGTCGACGAGGCCGCGCAGGTCCACCTGGAAGGTGCGGTCGGCGCCGGCCGGGCTCGCGGGGGTGTGGGGCAGAGTCATCAAGGAGTCCGGGGTGGGGTGTCGGAAGGGTGGCGAGTGCGGCGGCCGGGCGGTGCGGGAGACACCGGTGACGGCGGCCGTCGGCTCAGGCGCGGCGCCGGAAGCGGGCGTACGTCTTCTCCGGCTGTGCCATGTAGGTCCAGGGCCACCGGGTGAAGGCGCCGTCCAGCTCGTGGTAGACGCGCGGGGCCACGACGCTCTCGGCGGCCAGCGACAGCGCCATGGCGAAGATGTTGAAGTCCTCCTGCCAGCCCGGGCGCCGCTCGTAGCCGGGGTGGAGGATGCTGCGCTTGGCCGCGTCCTTCAACTCGCCCTGGATCTCGGGGGTGTCGAGGCAGTTCTTGTCGTCCGACTCCACCCAGTCCTCGATGTGGGCCATGGCGACCACGCAGCCGAGGCGATGGCCGTCGGGAGCCGTGGCGAACGCCTTGCGCGCGAACTCCAGGGCCTCGCCCGGCTCACCGTGCCAGCGCGGCTGGAGGTGCGACACCCACTCGATGTGGGTCTCCAGGTCGAGCGGGTCGCGACGCAGGGCGGCGTCCAGCCGGGCCTCGTTGACGGCCGCGCCCAGCGACGTGCCGCGGCCCGAGGTGAGCAGGCGGCGCCACGGCGTGATCCACTCCGGCCGCAGCTCGGCGGCTTCGAGCAGGTGCTCCTCGGCGATGCGGAGCCGCTCGTAGAAGACGCGCCACTGATCCCGCGAGACGTCCGTGGCACGCGCGGAGGTGCGCGCCTCCCAGCCCCAGCTGATGTGGCGCGCCCCGGATATCAGCAGGGCCGTCGCCCGGTGCTCCTCGTCCTCCTCGACGGCCCGGCCGATCCAGTCCTGCAGCCCGTCCACGTCCGACAGTTCGCCCAGCACCTTGTGGTCGCGGCCGAGGTCGAAGTGGGCCGACGCCATCCTGACCGCGTCCCAGTCACCCGACTCAGCCGCCACCACCAGCGCCATGACCCGGGTGTCCCCGAGGGTCTGCAGCCTGTACACCCCGTTCTGCCTGCGCGGCACGGGAAGGGCATGCGGATCCGCCGCCGGTCTCTCCCCGCCTCTGCCGAACAGCTTGCCGAACATGCCGCGCCCTCCCCAGGTTCCGCGTGATCATTCCGGTGCAGCATAAGCGGCAGCACCGACATCGCTTCCACAGAGTTTTCACGGGCGGCTCACGGGGGCGGTCCGCTCTCGCGCCCCTCCCCCGCCCGTCGCCGATCGGATATTCGGGCGGAGTTGCGAGTCACCCCCCTGCTAGGGTGCGCCGATGCCTTCGATCAAGCAGTTCCAAGTCACCTTCGACTGCGCGGAACCCGAGCGCGTCGCTCGCTTCTGGTGCGAGGTGCTGGGGTACGTCGTACCGCCGCCACCGAAGGGGTTCGCCACTTGGGACGACTACCAGCGCTCCCTGTCCGCGGAGGAACAGGGTTCGTGGTTCGCCTGCATCGATCCCTCGGGCGTGGGCCCGCGGCTCTTCTTTCAGCGCGTTCCCGAAGGGAAGGTCGTCAAGAACCGGGTGCACCTCGACGTACGGGTCGGCACCGGACTCGTGGGTGAAGAGCGTCTGGCCGCGCTCGAGGCCGAGTGCGCACGGCTGCTCCCGCTCGGCGCGGTACGCGAGCGGCTGCTGTACGACGGCGGCGACGACTCGTGCATCGTGATGCAGGACATCGAGGGCAACGAGTTCTGCCTCGACTGAGGATCTCGGACGGCGGGTCGGACGTGTCCCGACGGCTACCCGCTGACCGGCCGCCCGGGCACCGATCTGCCCGAGGGGTGGAACGCGATCCCCGGGGCACGCGGCTGCACCCCGGAGGCGTGCGGTTTCCGCGATCACCATCAGGAGCTGCTGGCCGCCGGAGCCGCCGGTGTGTTCGGCCTCTCCAGCCAGGACACCGCCTACCAGCAGGAGGTCGTCGAACGGCTCCGCCTGCCGTTCCGGATGCTCTCCGACCCCACCCACGGCCTGGCCCGCACCCTCGGTCTGCCGACGTTCGCCACCGCCGGGCAGACGCTCTACAAGCGGCTGACGCTGATCGTCCGGGACGGCGTGGTCGAGCACGTCTTCTACCCGGTCTTCCCTCCTGACGAGCACGCGGGCCAGGTGCTGAGCTGGCTGCGCGCCAACTCCCGGTAAAACGAACGGCCTTGGACGGGTGACTCCTCCCGGCGGCCCGGTCGCCGACGGCTGCTCCGCCGCGCCGGCTGCCCGACCACCAGCCCCGGCCCGCCGCCGAACGCCCTGATCTGCGAGGTGAGTTCACCTCGGGGCTGCGTTGCTTCGCCAACAACCGGCTCCTGACAGCCGCTCAGTCTCGATCACGCGTCCGAGCGCAGAGCTCGTCACGGCCCGATCGAGGCGCTCGCCGCGGTGGGCGGACTTCCCCGAAGGGGCCCGTCACATGGGGAGCGAGAGCAGCCGTACTGTCCCCGAGGGCCAGCGGGCGTCGTCGCGCAGGGGGGTCACCATCGTTCGCAGCGGCATGGTCACCAGGCGCTCCTCGGGTTGTTCGACGAGTACGTCCCCGTCGAGCGGACACCATCCGAGGCGCTGGTAGAGCGGCACGAGGGGCGGTCGGCAGAACAGCAGCGCGTGCCGAGGACCCATCGTGCGGGCGTGCTCCAGTGCGGCCGCGACGACGAGCCGCGCCAGCCCCCGGCCCTGCACACGGGGTGCGACGGCCACCCCGCCGACGCCCACCACCTCTGTCTCGGCGTCGCCGATCGCGACCGGCAGTCGCAGCAGGCCGGTGTGGGCCACGAGCCGTTCGTCGAGTCTGATGCCGAAGTGCTCTTCTTTCGGCAGCCAGGTCAGACCGGCCGAGGCAACACCGAAGGGATCGTCGCCGGTACCGAGGATCTCCTCCTGGTCCGCCTTCGTGTACCGGGGCAGCCGCACCACGGTCGGTGCCGCGGAGGATCGGTTCGCAGACATTCCCACATGATGATCTCGCCGCCGAGCACAGGCCAAGCCGTTCCCCAGCCGTTTCGCAGCCGATCCGCGCCGTCCAGCACAGCGGCCGCACCTCACTGATTCCCGACGAGAAAATCTTGCCCGGTTTCTGTTACGGCAGCGCCGGCGGCGGACCCTCCCCTCATATGGACACCTTCTCTCCCACCCCGGAGCCCTCCGTGCCCCTCTCGCACCGCGCTCCGACCTGGACGCGCCGCAAGCTGCTCGGCGCCACGGCGGGCGGCACCGCGCTGGCGGCACTCGGCACGTTCGGCGTCCGCCGCTTCGCCTCGGCGGCCGATGCGAGCGCCGGCGCCGTCGGTGACGTCGTGGGCAAGGTCACCGTCGGCTACCAGGGCTGGTTCGCCTGCAAGGGCGACGGCGCGCCGATCAACGCCTGGTGGCACTGGGCCCCCAACAGCGCCTCCACCCCCTCCCCCTCCAACAACGGCATCAAGGCCTGGCCGGACATCCGCGACTACACCAAGACGTACCCGACCGCCTTCGCGAACTTCGGCAACGGCCGCGCCCCCGGCCTGTTCTCCTCCTACGACCAGCAGACGGTGAACACCCACTTCCTGTGGATGCAGCAGTACGGCATCGACACCGCCGCCCTGCAACGCTTCAACCCCACCGGCGGTGAGGGCCCGACGCGGGACGACATGGCGACCAAGGTGCGCAGCGCCGCCGAGTCGTACGGGCGGAAGTTCTACATCATGTACGACGTCAGCGGCTGGACGAACATGCAGTCCGAGATCAAGACGGACTGGACGAACAAGATGTCCGCACACACCGCGAGTTCAGCGTACGCGACGCAGAACGGCAAGCCGGTCGTCTGCATCTGGGGTTTCGGCTTCAACGACGACAAGCACGCGTTCAGCGCGGACGTCTGCCTCGACGTCATCAACTGGTTCAAGAACCAGGGCTGTTACGTCATCGGCGGGGTACCGACCTGGTGGCGGACCGGCACCAGCGACTCCCGTTCCGGCTTCTCGGACGCCTACCACGCGCTCAACATGATCTCGCCGTGGCTGGTCGGCCGGATCGGCACCTCCTCCGACGCGGACAACTTCTACACCAACGCGACCGTCCCCGACGTCGCGGACTGCGCCTCCCACGGCATCGACTACCAGCCCTGCATCCTGCCCGGCGACGTCTCCGAACGGCAGCGCGCGCACGGCGACTTCATGTGGCGGCAGTTCTACAACATGGTGCGGGCCGGAGTGCAGGGCATCTACATCTCGATGTACGACGAGTACAACGAGGGCAACCAGATCGCCAAGACCGCCGAGTCCCAGGCATGGGTGCCCACCGACGCAGGGATGCTCGCCCTCGACGAGGACGGTACCGCCTGCTCCGCCGACTACTACCTGCGCCTCACCGGCGACGGCGGCCGCATGCTCAAGGGCGACCTCGCCCTCACCGCCACCCGTCCCACCACGCCCTACGTCAACGGCACCTCGGCCGGCACCCCCGCCACCGCCACCGTCACCCTCAAAGCGCGGGCCAACGGCAAGTACGTGACGGCCGAGAACGCGGGCGCCGCCGCCCTGATCGCCAACCGGGACTCGGCCGGCACCTGGGAGAAGTTCGACCAGATCGACCTGGGCAACGGCAACATCGCACTGCGCTCGCGCGCCAACGGCCGGATCGTCTGCGCGGACGACGCGGGCGCCTCCGCACTGATCGCCAACCGTACGGCCATCGGCAGCTACGAGACCTTCCAGCTGGTGAAGAACTCCAACGGCACCGTCAGCCTGCTGGCCGCAGCCAACGGCAAGTACGTGACCGCCGAGAACGCCGGCGCCGACCCTCTCATCGCCAACCGCACCGCGATCGGAACCTGGGAGCAGTTCGACCTCACGACGGTCTAGGCGTTGTCGACGGTCACGTAGTCGGATCCGGCCGACAGGCAGAGGTCACGGCCGAGGTCCGCCGCGAGCATCCAGCCGCGGTCGGCCTCCCGCAACCTGCCGGGGAGGTGGCGCACAGCCCCGCCGCCCGGTCCCCGCCGGCGGTCGGTCATCAGGCGCCGAAGACCTGGAACTCCGAGACCTGCCCGGCCGGCCAGCCGTTGTTGGCCGTGAAGGTGAGTCGTACGTAGCGGGTGGTGACGGTGGAGGGCAGCGTAAGGGTCGCGGTGTTGCCGGTAGCCGGGTTGAAGGTGTAGCCCGCCGCGGCGAGCAGTTGCGTGAAGGTGCCGCCGTCCGTGCTGCCCTGGACGGAGATGGTCTGGGTGCGGGTGGCCCAGGCGGTCGCCGGGGGAAGGTCGAGGACGATCCGTCGGACGCCGGTGGCGGCCCCCAGATCGACCTGGACCCACTGCGGGAAGGCGTTGTTGGCGGACTCCCAGTAGGTGTTGGTGTCTCCGTCGGTCGCGTTGGACGAGGCGTAGATCTGGGTGTGGCTGCTCTCCGAGGTGGGCCGGTGCAGGGCGAGGTTGGTGGTGCTGGAAGGGGGGTCGGTGGTGACGGTGACCTGGTTGGAGGGCTGTGACACGTTTCCCGCCGCGTCGTAGGCGACGACGTCGAAGGTGTACGCGGTGGACGCACCGAGTCCGGTGACGGTGAACGAGGCGGCGCCGGTGGTGCCCACCTGGGTGCTGGTCGAGCCGGACACCTGCAGGACTCGGTAGCCGGTCACGCCGACGTTGTCGGTCGACGTGTTCCAGGCCAGCGAGACGGAGTTGCCGGTGTGCCCGGTGACGGTCAGGGCACCCGGCGCGGCGGGCGGTGTGGTGTCGCCGGTGGGCACGACCGGCTGGGTGGGGCGGGTGGCGGTCAGGGCGAGCTGCCCCTTGAGCATGCGGCCGCCGTCGCCGGTGAGGCGGAGGTAGTAGTCGGCGGAGCAGGCGGTGCCGTCCTCGTCGAGGGCGAGGAATCCGGAGTTGGTGGGCACCCATGCCTGGGTCTCGGCGGTCTTGGCGATCTGGTTGCCCTCGTTGTACTCGTCGAACATCGAGATGTAGATGCCCTGCACCCCGGCCCGCACCATGTTGTAGAACTGCCGCCACATGAAGTCGCCGTGCGCGCGCTGCCGGCCGGAGACGTCGCCGGGCAGGACGCAGGGCTGGAAGTCGATACCGTTGGCGTTGCAGTCGGCCTGGTCGGGGACCGTGTACGTGGTGTACGCGTTGTCGGCCTCGGTCACGTTGCCGATGGCGCCGACCATCCACGGCGAGATCATGTTGAAGGCGTGATAGACGCCCAGGAAGCCGGGCTGCGATCCCCCGGTCCCCGTCCGCCATTCGCGCGGGACGCCGCCGATGACGTAACACCCCTGACCCTTGAACCAGTTGACGACGTCGAGACAGGCGTCGGGGGTGAAGGGGTGGTTGGGGTCGTTGAAGCCGAAACCCCAGATGCAGACGACCGGCTTGCCGTTCTGCCTCGCGTACGCCGAACTCGCCGTGTGCGCGGACATCTTGTTCGTCCAGTCCGTCTTGATCTCGGACTGCATGTTCGTCCAGTTGGAGACGTCGTACATGATGTAGAACTTCCGCCCGTACGACTCGGCGGCGCTGCGCACCTTGGTCGCCATGGCGTCGCGGGTGGGGCCCTCGCCGCCGGTGGGGTTGAAGCGTTGCAGGGCGGCGGTGTCGATGCCGTTCTGCTGCATCCACAGGAAGTGGGTGTTCACCGTCTGCTGGTCGTAGGAGGAGAACAGCGTGGCGGGTCGGCCGTTGCCGAGGGCCGCGTACGACGTCTGGTACGTGTTGGTGTAGTCACGCACGTCGGGCCAGCACTTGATGTTGGTGTTGGTCGGGGACGGCGACTGGCCCCAGTCCTGGCTCCAGTGCCACCAGCCGTTGATGGGCGCGCCGTCGCCGATGCAGGCGAACCAGCCCTGGTAGCCGACGCTGATCTTGCCGACGACGTCACCGGGCGAGCTGGCCGCCGACGCGGTCGGGGCGAGTGCGGTCTCGGTGGCGCCCGCGGTTCCCACCGCGGTGGCCGCGATCGCGGCCCGTAAGAAGACTCTGCGTGTGACACCCATCGGGACTCCTCTGGTCGAGTGGCCTTCCGTGGTCGGTGCCGCCGGGCGCACTCGCACCCGGCGGCACCGACAGATCGGGTCAGGTGTTCCAGACCTGGAACTCGGAGATCTGACCGGCCGGCCAGCCGTTGTTCGCCGTGATGTTCACCCGGAAGTACCGCTGGGTGGTCGCGGTGAACGTGATGGTGACCGTGTTGTTGGTGGTGGGGTCGAAGGTGTACGCGGCCGACGACTTGATGCTGGTGAAGCTTGAGCCGTCGGCGCTGCCCGACAGGGACAGCGTCTGGTTACGGGCGCCCCAGGTCGCGGGGAGCTGGAGGACGACGCGGCTCGCGCTCTGCGCGGAACCGAGGTCGACCTGGACCCACTGCGGGAAGGCGTTGTTGGCGCTCTCCCAGTAGGTGCCCTGGTTGCCGTCCGTCACGTTCGACGACGGGTAGACGTCGGTGTGGCTGGACTCGGTGGTGGCCGCGCCCGCTGCCAGGTTCCTGCTCACCGTGCCCGCTCCGGTGCCGGTCAGCGCGACCGTGGTCGTGCCGTTCGACGCGTTGCTGGCGATGCTCAGGTCGCCGGTGCGGGTGCCGGAGGCGGTGGGCGTGAACGTGACGGCCACCGTGCAGGAGGCACCCGCCGCGATCGACGTCCCGCAGGTGTTGGTCTGCGAGAAGTCGCCCGTGACGGTGATGCCGGAGACGGTCGCCGCGGCGGTACCGGTGTTGGTCACCGTGACCGTCTGCGCGCTGCTGGCGGTGTTGAGCGCCTGGGTGGCATACGTCAGCGACGTCGGGCTGGCCGACAGGGTCGCCGGCGAGGAGCCGCCGGTGCTGGGGAACACCTCGAAGTCCGACAGCTGGGCGGCGTTCCACCCCGTGTTGGCGGTGATGTCGACCCGCACGTATCTCGCCGTGGCGGCGCTGAACGTGATGGTCACCGTGTTGCCGTTGGCGTTCGGGTCGAAGGTGTACCCGGCCGATGCCTTGATCGTGGAGAAGCTGGAGCCGTCCGTGGACCCCTGCACCGACAGCGTCTGCGTGCGCGCCGACCACGCCGTCGCCGGCGGGAGCTTGAGCACGACCTTGCCGACGCTGTAGTTCTGGCCGAGGTCGACCTGGGCCCACTGCGGGAACGAGCCGTTCGTGCCCTCCCAGTACGTCGAGGCGTCCGTGTCGGTCAGGTTCGAGGCGACGTACGGGCTGTTGCTCGAACTCGCCGATGCCGGCCGCCCGGCAGCGATGTTGGTGGTGCTGTCGATGCCGCTACCGGTCAGGGCGACGACGGTCGGGCTGTTGTTGGCGTTGCTGGTGACGGTCAGGTTGCCGGTGCGCGAGCCGCCCGTGGTGGGCTTGAATCCGACGGTCACCGTGCAGGACGCGCCGACCGCGAGGGTGGAGCAGTTGTTGGTCTGGCTGAAGTCGCCGGTCGCCGCGACGCCCGAGACGGTCGCCGATGTGGTGCCCGAGTTCGTCACCTTCACCGTCTGCGTGTCGGCCGAGGAGCCGACCACCGTGGCGGCGAAGGCCAGGCTCGCCGGGTCGGTGTTCAGGACCGGGCCCGGCGCGGTGCCGGTACCGGAGAGGGTGACCGTGTTGGTGACCCCGCCCGCGTTGACGGTCAGGGCGCCGCTACGGCTGCCGGTCGCGGTCGGCGCGAACTTCACACTGACGGTGCAGGAGCCGTTCGCCGCGATCGACGAGCCGCAGGTGTTGGTCTGGGAGTAGTCGCCGCTGGTGGAGACCGACGAGACGGACGCGGCGGTGCTGGTCGGGTTGGAGACCGTCACGGTCTGCGCGTCGCTCGTCGAACCGGTGGCAACCGAGCCGAAGTTGAGCGCGCCGGGGGTGGCCGTCACGCCTTCGGACGGGTAGGGCGGGTAGACCGGGGCCGGCCACCCCCCGCAGTACGGCGTGCCACTGATGCCGGAGTTGCCGCCGCCGTCGGTGACGACGAAATTGCCGCCCGAGCAGCTGTACACCGGGGAGGAGTAACCGACGCCGGTGGCCGTGACGTTGGTGAACTTGGCGGCGCCGCCGGTCTGTTCCTGAAGGGCGAAGGTTCCGGTGCCGGCGATGGTCACGTTGTTGAGGTTGACGCCGCTGATGGTGCCCTCGACCCACTGGACGGCCTCGTACGGGCTCTGCTGGATCAGCGCGTTGGTCACGTTGATCGGGCCGGTGATCGCGCCCTGACTGCCGTCGAACCACAACGCACCCACGCCGAACTGCCAGTTCGGGTCGAGGCTGCCGTCCCGGACCATGGTGTTGTCGGAGATGGTGGTGGTGCCGACCGGCGTCGAGGAGAAACGCTGCCCCACGTGGATGCCGCCACCCTGGGTGATGCCGCTGTCCACCACCCGGTTGCCGCTGACGGTGTTGTCGTGGCCGCCGTAGATCGCGATGCCGTTGGCGAGGATCTGCAGCGACACGGTGTTGTTGGAGATCGTGTCGTTGGCGTCGGCGCCGATACCGGAGTCCGCCCAGGTGGCGATGCCGTCGTCGCCGGTGTTGCGGATCTCGCTGTTGGTGACCTTCGAGTTGGTGACGGCGCCGTGGAAGTTGATGCCGTCCGCGGTGGTGTCACGGATGCGCATGCCGGTGAACGTCAGCCCGTCCATCGGCCCGTCCATCCAGGCGCCGACCTTCATGTGGTCGATCCACACGCTGGAGACGGTCGAGTTGCTCATCGCGCCGCCGATGCCGTTGACCTGGGCGCTGTCGTTGCGCTCCTGCACATCGCCGAAGATCGCGAAGTTCTGCAGGTGCACGCCGGTGCTGGCCGAGGGTGCGGAGTTGCCGTAGAAGCCGGGGGCCGTGCCGGTGACGGTCGAGTACCACATGCCGGCGCCGGCGATCGTGACGTTGTTGACGCTGATGTGGCCGGGGATGTTGTAGGTGCCCGGCGGGATCCATACGGTGCCGCCGGGTCCTGCCGCGCTGATCGCGGCGTTGAACGCGCTGGTCGCGTCCGCCGCACCGGTCGAGTCGGCGCCCTTGCTGGTCACCGACACCGACCCGGAGGGTGCGGTCAGGGCGGCGCCGACCTGTTCGAAGTCGGCGAAGTCGATGGTGTAGGAGGAGGCGGTGTCCCCTGAGTCGACCTGCAGCTTGAAGGTCGTGCCCGCCGGATAGGTGGTGGAGAACAGGCGGTGGGCCTCGTCGAAGAAGTGGTGTGGGTTGCTGCCCGGGGTGTTGGTGAAGGGGTAGCTGCCGTAGTACCAGCTGTAGGCGTTGGTCAGGGTGAAGTCGGGCTGCTTGACGCCGTTGACGTACAGGGACAGCGCGGCGGTGTAGACCGAGCCGCCCGAGGTGTCGGGGATGCTGTACCGGAAGTTGATCGAGTTGGTCGCCACCGGCGTGGTGAACGTGACGTACTGGCCGGTGCCCTGGAGCGTCGTCGCCTTTCGGTACGACGCCTCGTCGGCCAACTGGCCCTGGGTGTAGCTCGGGCCGATGTTGGTGCCGTTGGTGGCGGAGTTCTCCGCCTGCACCTCGACGTACGGCAGGCTCGCGCCGCTGCCGCCGGTGGCGGTCGACGCCGCCCAGGCGGGCTGGACGGCCAGGGCGACGATGCCGACGGCGGCCACCATCGCGGTGCTGACCGCCCAGACCAGGGCTCGTCTCAGATCTCGGATGGAATGGAACACTTACCACTCCTTTCATCAGGACATGCCGGAAATGCCCTGCTGACACCGCCAGAGAGGGAGGGACGTGGCGCAAGGGGAGACGGAAGGCAGGGGGAAGGCAGGGGGTGCTGATGACGCGAGGGGGACCGTAATGTCCTCGACAGGGTCGCGCAAGAACTAGACAGAACATTGCAACAATAAAAATTCAACCTGCAAGATCTAATGCACTGCCTCGGGGCTGCATCCAGCACCGGGCCGCACACAGGACGGTGCCGCCGGACGGGGAGTCCGGCGGCACCGTGGAGAGCGTGGGGTCAGGTGGTCCAGATCTGGAATTAGGACACCTGGCCCGCGGGCCAGCCGCTGTTGGCGGTGACGGTGACGCGGTATTGACGCCCTCGCCTGCGTCAACGCAGGCGATTCCGGTCAGCGCCGCTACGCGGCGCCCCCTCGGGTTCCTGCTTCACGGGCCCCTGCCACCCGGAGGTGGTCTTACAAGGCCTCCACAGGCCTGACTTCCCGCCCGCCCGGTGGTAGGTCCGTCAACTACGTTGTCGGACAGAGCGACATTAGCAGTGGCGCTGCGCCCCTACGGGTCACCGGGACGAGGATGCCCTACACCTCCACCCTGCAGGGTGGAGCCCTGGGCAGGTGTTCGGTAGCGCTGGGTACCGGCGGGAAGTTACTGCTTACCGGCGGCGAGGTCGGTCCCGGATGTGTCGGTGCCCGCGGTGAAGCCGAGGTGGTTGATGTTCCAGCCGCCGGTGTCCTGGGCGAGGGTCAGGGTCTGCCGGCCCGCCGGCAGGGTCACGTGGGTGGTCACGGTGGCCCAGGTTTGCCAGTCGCCCGTGGCGGGCAGGTCGACGGCTCCGGTCAGGCCGGTGCCGGCGGCGTCCGACAGGTGCAGGGCGCCGGTCACCGCGGACGGGGCCGCGACGCGCAGGCCGAGGGTGTAGGTGCCGGCCGTGGCAACGTCCACGGTGTAGCGGAACCACTGTCCGCCGCCGGTCCAGCCCAGGTTGTAACCGCCGCCGGTGTCCGAGGTGTTGTCCAGGTCCACCCCGTCGGCGCGGTAGGCGTTGGCGTTGCCGTTGACGGAGGTGACGTTGTAGGCCACGCCCTGGCCGCCGGTGTCGTAGTCCTCCGCCTGCACCGTGCCGGGCACGGCGGCCGGGGTGCCGCCGTAGGGGCCCTCGGGAGCGGGCGGCGGCCAGTGGTTGTCACTCAGCGTGGCGGCGAACCCGGTGGAGTTGTTGACGAAGGCCGAGGCTCCGGAGGGGAGTCCGGTGACCGTGTTGCCGGTGATCGTCGCCGAACCGGTGGGCGCGGGGTAGAACGGCGGGGAGATCGCGATGCCGTTGCGGCCGGGGTCGCTGACCGTGTTGTCCTGGAGCAGGGTGTTGGTCGAGGTGGAGAAGCCGATCCCGTCGTAGAGGGAGTCGGTGACGGTGTTGCCGGTCACCGTGACCTTGTCGACGGTCCCGGTGTTCTGTCCGTCGCCGCCGTTGCCGACGTGCAGGGCGGGCTGGCCCTGGCCGTAGGCGTTGCCACCGGAGCGGACCACGGTGTTGCCCGTCACGGTTGCGGACAGCAGGTCACTGCCGTTGACACCGAAGCGCCCGGCCCCCAGACCGATGTACCGGGCCGTGTCGCCGATGTAGTTGTCCTTGACCAGATGACCGCTGCCGCCGTAGATCCCGACGCCCTTGCCGCCCCACGGCGCGATCGAGGTGTTGTCACTGACGGTGACATCGGTCATCGGGTTGTAGTACGTCTTGGAGCCGTCGCTGTCGGTGTTGTAGTTCACCGAGTTGATGGCGATCGCGTCGTCCCCGGTGCCGCGGACGAAGTTGTTCGTGACCGTCAGGTCGTTCCCGGTGTCCGCGCCCAGCGACACGTTGTTGACGTTGATCCCGTCCGCCCAGATCGAGGTCAGCCGGCTGTTCCGTACCGTCCCGCCGGTGCCGGAGGCCCAGAAGCCCGACATGGTGTGCTGGGTCCAGATGCCGTCGGCCAGCCAGTCGGTGCCGGTGGTGTCCATCGCACCGCCGTCCCCGCCGATGGTGCTGCGACTGACGGCGTTGGCGTCGATGTGGAAGTTCCGTACGGTGCAGGAGGTCAGGTCGAACAGGGCGGCCAGCGGTGTGCTGTTGGGGACCGGCACGTCACGGTAGACCGTGCTGTACCAAAGGCCCGCGCCCGCGATGGTGATCCCCTGCGCGTTCAGCCCCGCGGTGCCCTTCACGTAGAAGGTGCCCTGGGGGATCCACAGGATCTTGCCCTGCTCCTGTGCCTGGTCGATGCAGTTCTGGATGGCGGCCCGGCTGTCCACCGACTGGCCGTCGGCCGCGCCGTTGGTCGGGTTGTCGTCCGCCACCGCACCGCAGCTCGTGATCGAGATCGAGTTCGCCGGCTGTGTCTGCGGCACCGGCGGCCTCTCCACGTCGACGGAGTCCACGTCATAGAAGGACGCGCTGTTGCCGGAGTCCTTCCGCAGCGAGAACGTGGCGCCCGCCGGGATCGGGGACCCGGTGACGAAGGTGTGCGACTCGTCCCAGAAGACCCTCGGGTCGCCGTCGGCCGGGTTCTGGTTGTCGCTCGTGTTGTAGTTGCCGTTGCCCTCGTACACCCAGCTCTGCCGCGAGTTGAGGTCCAGCGACTGCCGGAACACCCCGTCGACGTACAGGTTCAGTGTCCCGGTGCCACCACCCCCGGACGCCGAATCCGGGATGCTGGCGCGGACGTTGAGGAAGGAGATCGGCTGCCCGGTGGTGTTCGTCCACTGCACCGACTGGCCCGTGCCGTCCAGGTGGACGTACGAATGGCCCGAAGCCTCCAAGGCCGCGCTCGAGTACTGCGTCGTCGGCGCCGAGGTCAGCGACCGGACGGCCGCACCTCCGCCCGGCGTTCCCGCCTCGGCCTCGTAGACCGAGAACGTCGTCGTCGCGCCCACCGCCGCGCTCGCCTGCGCCTGCGCCTGCTGTGTTACGGCGGCAGCGGGTAAGGCGGCCGGTAAGACGGACACGCACATCGCGCCGACCGCGGCGACGGCGGCCGCCGCCAGTCGCCGGGGTCTGGGGATCGTCAGCATGTGATGCTCCTTCGGGGAATGCGGGAATCCGGCGCCCCGACCGTACAGAGCACCCATTCACCCCGCTAGATTCCGACGAAGTAAAGAATGAATCACGCAAGTTCTTGCAAGTTCCTTACTCAATCTCCGCAAATCCTTGATGCCGCGATGGCCCACCGCCACTGATCGCGGGGTGGGCGTGTCGCGCCGGCGGCTCGGGCTGCCGGGACCGCCACACCTCGCTCGCCGCGTCGGGCACGTCCGCCTTCGCCTCGCACGCAGCGGTCGGCCGCTTCCGGTGCGGACAGCCGACGCCCTGCCGAAGCGCACCGGGCCGGACCGAGAATCGAGGGGAACGGGCGGAGCTCGCACCGGTCCTGGACGGCGGAGACCGGGCCTGCCGTGCCGTCAAAGGCCGAAGATCGTGCGTCCCGACGTGATCGAGGTGCCCTCGGGTTCGCCGTTCACCTGGTGATCTGCTATTCAGAGGCGCCCGCTCATGCGCCCGCCGGGGACTTTGAGCGACACCCATTCACACAGGAGGACTGTTTCATGAACGACCGGCCCTTGACGCTCATGGCGGTACACGCACACCCCGACGACGAGGCCACCGGAACGGGAGGCGTCCTCGCGCGGTACGCGGCGGAGGGTGTGCGCACGGTCCTCGTGACGTGTACCGACGGCGGTTGCGGTGACGGACCGGGGGGTGCCAAACCGGGCGATCCCGGGCATGATCCGGCGGCCGTCGCCCTGATGCGGCGCAGAGAACTCGAGGCGAGCTGCGACATCCTGAAGATCGGTCACCTGGAGATGCTGGACTACGCCGACTCCGGGATGATGGGCTGGCCGGCGAACGACGCCCCCGGCTCCTTCTGGCGGACGCCCGTGGCGGAGGGCGCTGCCCGGCTCGCGGAACTCCTGCGTCGCTACCGACCCGATGTGGTCGTCACCTACGACGAGAACGGCTTCTACGGCCACCCCGATCACATCCAGGCAAACCGCATCACGATGGCCGCGCTGGCGATGACCGCGCCGACACCGAAGGTGTACTGGACGACGGCGCCCCGCTCGATGATGCAGCGGCTCGGGGAGGCCATGCGTGAGTTCGTTCCCGACCGGCAGGAGCCGGATCCCGCCGAGGCCGCCGCGATCGCCGAGATCGGACTTCCCGACGAGGAGATCACCACCTGGGTGGACACCACCGCGTTCGGCGGCCAGAAGTTCGACGCGCTGGCCGCGCATGCCAGCCAGGGCGAGAACATCTTCTTCCTCGGGATGGGCCGGGAGAGGTTCACCGAGTTGATGGGCGTCGAGACCTTCGTACGCGTCCAGGACACCACCGGCGCGGCGGTGCCCGAGAACGACCTCTTCGCCGGACTGCGCTGATCCGCCGCCCACCGGGACCCGAGGCCCGGCCACCGGGGCCCGAGGCCCGGCCACCGGGGCCCGAGAAGGCTCGTGATCCGCACGGCGCGTCACCGGGGCCGCAGGAGGTCGGACGTCTCGGCTCCGGCCCCGACGAGGCCTGCAGCAGGGTGGGATCAGCCGCCGGCTTCCCGCGCCACGCGCTCCAGTCGGCTCCGGTGGCCCTCCCACCACTCCTGGTCCCCTGGTGGCAGGTTCTCCTTGCCGTCCAGATATCCGACGGACCCGTCGATGAGCTCTCGCACGATGTCCGCGTGGCCGGCGTGCCGCTGGGTATCGGAGATCACACGCACCAGGATGTGGTGCAGCGTCACCTCGCGGCGTGCCTCCGGCCACCAGGGGACGTGACCGATGGCGTCGAGCGCGAGCGTCGCGATCGTGCTGTCGGAGTGCTCCCACGCCTGGCGATACAGCCCTACGAGCTGTTCGCGCGATTCGTCCGCACTGGCCCACATGTCCGCATTGGGCTCCGACTCCTCGGTGTACCACCAGGACGGCGGCTCCGCTTCGAAGAACGGTCTCCCGAACGTGTCGCCGAAGTACCCCAGCTCCACCCCCGCTACGTGTTTGACCAGCCCCAACAGGTTGGTGCCCGTGGGGGTCAACGGACGTCGGACGTCATACTCCGAGAGGCCGTCGAGCTTCCACACCAGGGCGTCACGCGCCTCCTGCAGGTACCGGAGCAAGTCAGCTTTCGGGTTCGGTTCGATCATGCCGGGCAGTTTCCCACCCGGCACTGACAACCGGGTACGACATCAGGGCGGGCCCACCGCCCCGCTTGCCGCAAGTCAGAAGTCCGCGGAAACGACAGGGCACCCGCGCCCGGCCGCCAGGCGGAGGCGGATGCCGGTCTGCCCTGCCCGCGAAGCGGAAGAGGCCCTTGAGCCCGCACCGCGGGATCGACCAGAACCATCCCCGCGGCAGCAGCTGAGACGACGCTGAAGCCCAGGTCAGCGGCCTAGGAGTGGGGGTAACCCCAGAGGGGCCGGGAGGAAGTCCCCCTAACGGTCCGGTAGCTGCCCCGCTGTCGATGCGGTGCGGCCGTACCCAGACTCAGCGGCATGACGTTCTCCATCGACGACCAAGTCGCGGCCGCAACGCCCGCCGCCCCTGCCCGGCCCTCCGGTACCGGCAGCGATTTCGCCAGACTCTCCCGACGCATCGGCGAGGCAGGCCTGCTGGACCGGAGCCCCGGCTACTACACAGTGCGGCTCGGCCTGGTGATCGCGGCTCTGCTGGGCGGCGGGGCGGCCTTCTTCGCGCTCGGCGACACCTGGTGGCAGCTGGCTGTCGCCGCCGCCATGGCCCTCGTCTTCGGCCAAGTGGCGCTCCTGGCACACGATCTGGCGCACCGGCAGGTCTTCCGCCGGCGGCGTCCGAGCGAGACATGGGGCCGCATCTTCGGCAACCTCGCCATCGGCATGAGCTACGGGTGGTGGATGAACAAGCACACCCGTCACCACGCCAACCCCAACCACGAGGGGCTCGACCCCGACGTCGCTCCGGACATCGTGGTGTGGTCCACCGACCAGGCACGCAACAGCAGCGGCCTGGCCCGGTTCATCGGCGGCCACCTGGCGTTCCTGTTCTTCCCACTGCTGACGCTGGAGGGTTTCAACCTGCATGTGTCGAGCTTGCGGGCGCTGCGCTCGCCGTCCATGAAGAACCGGGTGCTGGAGGGCACGCTGCTCCTCCTGCACCTGGGGGCCTACCTGTCCGCGCTGTTCCTGGTGCTCTCTCCCGGCAGGGCCGTGGCGTTCCTCGCCGTGCACCAGTGTCTCTTCGGTGTCTATCTCGGCTGTACGTTCGCCCCGAACCACAAGGGCATGCCCACCTTCACCGGCGACGAGCGGCCCGACTTCCTGCGGCGTCAGGTGCTCACCTCCCGCAATGTGAGGGGCGGTTGGTTCAGGGACCTGATGCTTGGCGGGCTCAACTACCAGATCGAGCACCACCTGTTCCCGAGCATGCCCACACCTCATCTGCGACGCGCCCAGGTGATCGTGCGGTCGTACTGCGCGGAGATCGGTGTGCCGTACCACGAGACGGGGCTGCTGCAGTCCTACTGCGAGGCCCTCACGCACCTGCACCGGGTGGGAGAACCCATCAGGCGGCAGCGCAAGGGGTCGTGACGGCGCGTCGAGTGCGTGCCGCGCCTCCGCGCAGAGTCCGGTCACCTCCCACGCGGCCGCCGAGTCGCGGCGAACAACGGCCGTCCTCACCGTCACGGTCTCTCAGTGGTCAGTGATCAGTGATCAGTGGTCAGAACCTTCACCAGGGCCTCGACAGCGGCCACGGCCTCCGTGGTGGCCAGCACGAGCACCGGATCAGGGACCTGCAACAGGAATCCGCTCCAGACCCGGAAGACGGCGCTGCCGTCCGCCCCCTCCTTGGCGAATGAGATGCATCCCGGCAGATATCTCGCGTCGTTGCTCCCTCCGGGCACCCAGGGTCCAGGACCGTCCGAGAACCGGAGGTAGTTGTGACTGGTCGATGGATACCACCGGCCCAACGCGCTCGCCCGGGCGGCCAGCACCAGCTCCTCCTCGACAGGAGGCACCCACGAGTCCGTGCCACGCACCCCCGCATCATTGGCTCGTGCGCATTGCATCCGCCAGTCCCAGTCATCGTCCAGCGACCATGGGGCGCCCTCTTCCATACGCCGAGTCTGACCGAACTCCTGAGCGCAGGTAACCCTCCGCCGAGCCAGGTGTGTGACGGTCGCGGCGGGCGTGGTCGTCTCGGTGGGAGGGACGAGGTGCTCGTTTCGTGACGCGTGACCGCCGGTGGGCAGTTCGCACGGGCTCAGGCAGCGGACCGTCCGTCGGCGAAGAGCTGTCCGGTGGGTCCGTCGGCGCCGAGGGTGGCGGCCTTGACGATGTCGTAGGCGCTTTCGGCGGCCGGACGGTCGCTTGCGTCGTCGCCGCGCTCGGGGTGGGTGGCGGTGTTGCCCGGGTCGACGGCGTTCACGAGGATCGGGGTGTCGGCCAGGGCCCGGGCGAGGACCGTGGTCAGGGCGTTGAGCATGTACTTGGCCATCGAGTAGGCCGGCGAGCGCAGGGGCGCGCCGAGGTCGAGGCCGGTGGCGATCTGCTGGGCGGACAGGCTGGAGACGTTCACGATCCGGGCGGCGGGTGCGGCGGTCAGCAGCGGCAGCAACGCCTGGGTCAGCGCCCAAGGGCCGATCACGGAGACGTCCATCGCGCTGCGCAGGGCGTCCATGTCGGCGTCCAGCGCGTCGAGAACCCGGAAGTCAGGCATCACGCTGGCGTTGTTGACCAGGACGTCCAGGTGGCCGAATGTCTCGGCGAGGTGGTGGGCCGCCTCGTCCATGCCGGCGCGGTCGGACAGGTCCAGGCGCAGGGCGGTGGCCGCGTGGCCGTCCTGGCGCAACCGCTCGGCCAGCGGTTCCGCGGCGGACTGGTCACGGGCGGTGAGGATCACGTGATAGCCGTGTTCGGCCAGTTGGCGGGCGACGGCGAAGCCGAGTCCGGCCGATCGGCTGGTTCCGGTGATCAGAGCGGTCTTGGTGGCCACAGTGCGCACCTTTCAGAGGAATGACGTGCGACCTTCACACGCGAGCATCATTCGATACTGGAGCAGTGCTCGTGTCAAGACGAGCGGTGTTCGTCAGAATGGTGCATGGTTCGTCAGGGGGTAGGCTCGGGGCATGGCATCGACCCCTCAGGAGCGGCGCGCGGCGCGGCACCACCAGCCCGTCTCCGATGCGAGCCCGAAGCGGGGCCGGCGCGCGAAGCCGATCACGGTCGACGCGATCATCGAGGTGGCCCTCGACATCGTCGCGCGCGAGGGCTACCCGGCGCTGACCATGCGCCGCGTGGCCACCGCCCTGGACACCGGATCCGCGTCGCTGTACGCCCACGTCGTCAACAAGGAGGACCTGGACGAGCTGCTCATCGGCCGACTGTGCGCCGAGATCGACCTTCCCGAGCCGGACCCCGCCACCTGGCGGGCGCAGATCACCGGTGTCTGTGCGCAGGTGCGCGACCAGTACCTGCGCTACCCGGGCATCTCCCGCGCCGCGCTCGCCGCCGCGCCCACGAACAACGACACCCTGCGCCTTGCCGAGTGCATGCTCGCCCTTCTGCTCGCCGGCGGCGTCGCCCCGCAGAGCGCCGCCTGGGGCATGGACGCCCTGTCGCTCTACATCAACTCCTACACCCTGGAGATCTCCCTGCTCGACCGCAGCGGTGGCGAGTGGGCGGTCAGCCGCGACGACATGCTGCAGCGCCTCGCCGACCTGCCCGACACCTTCCCGCACACCAAGCGCCACGCCGCCGAACTCACCGCGGGAACCGACCACGAACGCTTCGACTTCACCATCGACCTGATCCTCGACGGACTCACCCGCCGCAGCTGAAGCCACTCCACGGCGATCACGCCGGCCGGCGCGGCACCGGCTGCGTGACGATGCTCGGAAAACCTCGGCGTCCCCTGGCGTCCTCGTCACCGAGCCGCTCGTGCACGCCGAGACCAGAATCGGGCACGCCCGGGTGTCGACGGCGGGCAGATGCCGGAACGACAGCTCGACGCACACCCCGCCACCCCGCCGCCGAGTGCCGGAAGATCTTCCCGGCCAGGAAGTCCGGGAAGGACGCATTCCGCCCCGAACCCACGCTCGAACGGCAACGTCTTGACAACTCGCAGGTTCAGCCGACCGCTTTCGACCAAGCAGGCCAGTTCGGTGAGTTCGGCACCGCCTGGACGCGCCTGCACCAGGCTGACCTTGATACCGCGCTTCGAAGACGGTGAATCCGGCGGCGTCACCGCGTCGAGTGTCGGTTCGCCGCCCTCCTGTTCTTCGGCGGCCTCGACGTGCCGAGGTGGGTCAGATTGCTGGGGCGGGTTCCTGGAGCAGGACGTCGAAGGTCTCCTGGATCGTTCGGCGCACTCGCGGGTCACCCGCGATGTCGCGCTGGTCGATGGTGCGCAGCCCGAGCATCGGGAGGGGGACGGTGGGGGCTGTGGCGCCGGTGACGCGCAGGATGGTGTTGAGCTGTGCCAGACCAGGAGCGACCCCGCTCGACCGCAGGGCTCCGTTCTGCGACGTCTGCCGCGCACGGCGAGGGTCATCGGTTTCCACGCCTACGCCGTCATGCACATGCACCTGGGTGCCGACGCGAAATGGCGCGCCTTCGACGGTCCGCTCACCGCACCCGCCCTGGGCGAAGTGCGGTGCACGGCCGATCCGGGCACCCACCGGGGTGGGCACGAGCGGCGCGGGACGGGTGGGCTGGTTGATGCCGACGCACCGCTGTTGACGGAGTTGTCGCGTGACGGCCGTGCCGGGGTGGTCGAACTGGCCCGCAGCACCGGCTGGAGTCAGGCGCGCGTGTCGGCGCGCCTGGAGCAGTTGCTGGAGGAGCACGCGGTGTACGTGGCCGTCGACCTCGCCTACGACCGGTTCGGGTTCCATGCCACGGCCTATCTGTGGCTCACGGTCGCACCAGGCCACCTGCACGCCACAGGCGAAGCGCTGTCCCGTCATCCCGCGACCACCTTCGCCGCGTCGGTCACGGGAGCGGCCAACCTCCTCGTGACCGTCACCTGCCGAACCACCGATGACCTGTACATGTACGTCACCGGCGTCGTCGGTGCGATCCCCCATGTTGTCCAGGTTGACGTCGTCCCGGTGCTGCACAGGCTCAAGCATGCCGGCACACGTCTCCAGGACGGCCGTCTCGCGGCCATCTGAGCCGCGACGGTTCCGACTTCGCTCCGGACGAAGTGCGAAGATGCGCTCGTGGTGACAGATGCCGAGTGGACTCGCCTGCGGAGGGGGCTGCGCTTCGGGCAGGTCTTCGAGGGCACTGTCGTGAAGGTTCCTCGGCCCGGTGCGATCGGCGTCTTCGTGGACATCGGCCTGAGCGTCGGAGGCTTCGTCGACGTCCTGTTGCTTCCGGAACAGAGCGCTGACTGGCCGGCTGAAGGCACGGTCACCGCATTCGAGATCTGGTGGGCGGACAGCCGTCGGCAGATCCGGCTGAAGCCGTCCGACTCCCGGTATCTGCGGAACGACTTCACAGACTTCGTACGACGTTTCCGTCCCCATTGGCCTTCTGAGGTCGGTCAGCCCGTTTGCGATCCCGGGCATCCGCCCCTCAGTTGAGTGCGGGCCGCCCTTCGGCCTGATGGGCCGCCCCCGTCCCTCTCCCGGCCGACCGTGGAGCACGGTCACAACAGCAGAAGCAGCATCGGCTTCCCGAACCGGTCCGAGCCCACCGCGGCCGTCGGTGGGCTCGGACCGTCTGTGCCGCTGTTTTCCGTTACTTCCCGAATGCCTGGCGGAACTCGTCGACGGTCTCGTCGTCGGCCCCGTTCGCGCCGCACACCGGGACGACGCCGTGATCGGCGGCCACGATGTAGCGCTCGCCCTCCGAGAACGTCAGCGCCTCCGGCCGGCTCGTGTCGCTGTCGAGCACGACCGTCTCCGTGTCGCCGCCCTTCAGCCAGTGGTCGACGCGGAAGGTGACCGCGGCGCCCTTGATGGAGGTGACCGTTCCCACGAAGAGGGTCGGGTACCCGCGCAGGGTGTCGGGACTGGGTGCCACACACTTCTGGCTGCCGAAGCCGCCGGCGGTGGTGAGTGTCAGCGGGCCTGCCGAGGCAGGGTGCCCGTTGCCGTTGTTCGCCATGACTCCTCCGGCGATGCCGCCGCCGAGCAGCAGCAGACCGGCAGCCGCCGCGAGTCCGAGGAGCTGACGGCGGCTCCGTCGCGCAGCGGTCCTCGCCGGGGCCGTGTTGCCAGTCTGGAGCGCGGTGTCGGTGGTCAAGATGTCCTCCACAAGTCGGTCGATGTCGGGCAGCGGAGCATGTGGGGTCAGCGCCGGGTCCGCGGACTTCAGCCGGGCCAGCAACTCGTCGTCATTCACTGACCGCTCCTTCCTTCATCCCTCTTGTGTCCGGATGGTTCGTCATGCTTTCGCACCAACTGTTCGGCGAGTTTCTTTTTCGCCCGGTGCAGCCGGATGCTCACCGCGTTGGACGTCAGTCCGGTCGCCTCCGCGATCTGCCGGGGCGCCAGCCCCTCCCACGCCCACAGCCGCACCACCTCGCGGTCCAGCGCCCCGAGAGCGGCGAGCGCCGTGTGCAGATCACTGTGGTCGGCGCCCTCGGCCGACTGCCGCTCCTGCGTCCGCACCAACCGCTCCACCAGCCGGAGCCGGCGCCCGTCGGCACGGCGGGCATTCGCCAGGCAGCCCCGCGCCACCCCGTAGCACCACGGCAGCACGTCGTCGGGGTCGGGCGGCAGGGATCCCGACGTCGGCCCCAGGGATCCCGACGTCGGCCCCAGGCCGGGGACCTCGTCAACACGGCGCCACAGCACCAGCATCGCCTCCGCCAGGACGTCGTCGACCATGTCTGCGCTCGTCCGTCGCAGCAGATACCGGTACAACGGTTCCACCACCACATGCGCCAGCCCTTCGAAGCGCGCCCGCCGCCTCTGGCGCGACTCCTCTTCCGTCATGGATTCCACGAACCCGTCCTGTCCGGCACCGGCCGGATCCTTTCAGGCGAGGTCCGGCGGACGCGCCACCGGTTCAGGGCGCCGCCCATGGCCGACGGGAACCGGTCGCCGCCGTCGAGTGCGGTCCGTCGTAGCACGCATGCGTGTTTCGTGCAGTGGGGCGCGCGGATCGTGCAGGAGTTCACGCGGATGTCCTTCGCATACTCGGTGACTCAGGAGACCGACGCGACCCGATGACACGCGGAGGCAGAGTTCCATGCGGACGTTCGTCTACACATCCCACCCCGCGCGGGTGGTCTTCGGTGCCGGCACGGTCGAGCGCCTCGGCGAGGAGGTCGAGCGGCTCGGCTGCTCCCGGGTGCTGCTGTTGTCCGGCAGACCCCTCGCGGCGGCCGCCGCGCGGGTTCGCCAGGCGCTCGGCGGCCTTCTCGTGGCCGAGTTCGACGGCGCGGCCATGCACACCCCGGTGGAGGTGACCCAACAGGCCCTCGACGTGCTCAAGGAGGCCTCCGCAGACGGCATCGTCGCCGTCGGGGGCGGTTCGACCACAGGCCTGTCGAAGGCGCTGGCGCTGCGCACCGGACTGCCGCAGGTGATCCTGCCGACCACGTACGCCGGCTCCGAGGTGACCCCCGTCCTCGGCGAGACCCGGGACGGACGCAAGGTCACCCGGTCGTCTCCGGACATCCTCCCCGAGACCGTCGTCTACGACGTCGACCTCACCCTCACGCTGCCGCTGTCCCTGACGGTCACGAGCGGCGTCAACGCACTCGCCCACGCCGTCGAGGCCCTCTACTCGGCCGACGCGAACCCGGTCACCGACGGGCAGGCCCTCGACGCGGTCTCCCGCATCGGCCGGGCGCTGCCCCGGCTCGCCGCCGACCCGGCCGACCGGGAGGCGCGTGCCGACCTGCTGCACGCGGCCTGGCTCGCCGGGACCTGTCTCGCCACGGTGGGCATGGGCCTGCACCACAAGCTCTGCCACACCCTCGGCGGGAGCTTCGGTCTGCCGCACGCCGAGACGCACACCGTCGTCCTGCCGCACGCCATGGCCTACAACGCGCCCGCGGTGCCCGGCGTGATGCGCCGCATCGCCGACGCCCTGGGCGTGCCCGACGCCCCCAGCGGCGTGTACGACCTGGTCACCTCCCTGGGCGGCCCCACCTCGCTGCGCGACCTGGGCATGCCGGAGTCCGCTCTGCCCCGCGCGGCGGAGCCGGCCACCTCGACGCCGTACCCGAACCCGCGTGAGCTGACCGGCGAGGGCATCGCGGAACTGCTGGCCGGCGCCTGGCACGGACGTCGCCCCGCGGGTCCCCCTCCACGCAGGCCCGGCTGGCCCGTCTCACCGAACGGGTCGTGGCGAGCTTCGAGCAGGCTTCCGACCCGCGCGTGCGCACCTTGCTGACCAACCTGGTCCGGCATCTGCACACCTTCGTCGGCGACGACAACTTCCGTGACGCGTACGGCGATTGGAGCCGGGTCAGCGAGATCGCCGAGGACGGCGTGCTGCTGGTGCGCCCGGACGGCCACGTCGCCTGGCGCCGCGCCACCGCCCCCGAGACCACGCAGTCGGCCCAGGACGAGCTGCTCGGCGCACTGCGCCGGGTGCCGGCCCGGTAGGAGAGAACCAGGATGGACAAGGTGATGGCCACGGCCGCGGAGGCCCTGGCGGACGTGACGGACGGACGGTCGTTCGCCGTCGGCGGCTTCGGGCTGAGCGGCGTGCCCGAGGTCCTCATCGGCGCCCTGTACGAGAGCGGGGCGAGCGGCCTGACGGTCGTGTCGAACAACTGCGGCGTCGACGGCCGCGGCCTCGGCGTCCTGCTGGCCGCGGGCCGCATCGCCCGGGTCACGGGGTCGTACATCGGCGAGAACAAGGAGTTCGCCCGCCAGTACCTCGCAGGCGAGCTGGAGGTGGAACTGACCCCGCAGGGCACACTCGCCGAGCGGCTGCGGGCGGGCGGCGCGGGGATCCCGGCCTTCTACACCCCGGCCGGCGTCGGCACCCAGGTCGCCGAGGGCGGACTGCCGTGGCGCTACGCCGCTTGGGGCACCTCCCGGACGGAGTCTGGGGGAGGTTCGGTCGCAGTGGCCTCGCCACCCAAGGAGGTGCGGACCTTCGGCGGCGTGGACCACATCCTGGAACACGCCATCACCACGGACTACGCCCTGGTCAGGGCGGCGCGCGGGGACCGCCACGGCAACCTCGTCCTCCGCCGCGCGGCCCGCAACTTCAACCCGCTGGCCGCCATGGCCGGGCGCGTCACCGTCGCCGAGGTGGAGGAGCTGGTCGAGCCGGGCGTACTCGGCCCTGACGAGATCCATCTGCCGGGGGTGTTCGTGCAGCGTGTCGTGGCGCTGACCCCCGAGCATGCGGCCGACAAGGGAATCGAGAAGAGGACGGTGCGCGAGCGATGAGCTGGACCAGGGACGAGATGGCGGCGCGCGCCGCGCGCGAGCTGACGGACGGCGACTACGTCAACCTGGGCATCGGGCTGCCCACCCGGGTGGCCGACTTCCTGCCGCCGGACGCGGATGTCGTCCTGCACTCGGAGAACGGGCTGCTCGGCGTCGGGCTGAGCTGCTCGGCGAGTGGGTCGCTGGCCCCGAGCTCCTCGGTCAGCTCCACGGGCCGCCCACCGTTCGCCTCGCGCAGGGCGTCGTCCGTGAGGTAGGCGTGGATCGTGTCCAGCCGCCCGCGGAGCTCGACGGCGAGCCTCCGGCCGGCCGACTGCAGGAAGAGCCCACCGGCCGGGATCGTCCGTGACCGCCCGTCCGCACCCTGCGGGCCGAGTTCCGTCATGGTGCGACCTCCTCACGACAGCCCATATAGTTGAAGGGTAAACCAGATGTCGGCGCAGCATCGAGAAGCAATCGGATGGCACGGGGAACGGGGAACCCCGGCCGGAGCCCGAACGCGTCCCGCCGCGAGAAGCGTCGATGACGGACGGGCAGGACGATCGCCTCGACACCGGCGGACACACAGGCGGCCGCCGAGGCGAGCGTGATCGCGTCGGGGCGCCGCGGACCGACTACCAGGCCGGGACTGCGGCGATCACGCAGGACGAGTTGCCCGGCGGTTTCCGTGGCGATCGCGACCGGGCCGAGGCCGGAACCACCCCAGGCCCCCCAGAGGGCCGCTCCACCAGCGAACGGCGACCTTCACCTACGGGCCGTCGCCCGCGACCCCCACCGCACCCAGGCCCGCACCGAGCGGCGAAAGCAGATCGACCACGCGCCGTCCGGCCGCCGAGCAGAGTCCCGGCGATCCACCTCACAGCATGGAATTCGCCACATTCACCCCATTCGGGAGGGATGAAGCCGTAAGAGTAGTTCTTCAGTACCGGTTGCCACTCCTCCGGTGACCGGTTCCACGGATTCAACGACCAGCGGTATGGGAGAAGCGTTTGATCACGGTACGTAAGCGAACCACCGGGCTGATGGCTACGGCCGGCGTACTGGGCGGCGTACTCGCACTCACGGCCCTCGGCGGTACCAGTAACGCTGCCACCGGCGGCAACGACGCCGGGAACCAGCAGAAGTCGCAGGCGCGGGGAGACCAGACGACCGCCCAGGACGTTTCCGACGCCCGAATAAAGATCACGCCCGGGCAGGGCGCCCATGGCGTCGGGATCAACGGCCCCGTCAAGGTCACCGTCAGCAACGGCAAGCTCACCAAGGTGACCATGACCGCCGTGGCGACCGGTGCCGCGATTCCGGGCACGCTGTCCGCGGACGGCACGTCCTGGAAGCCGAAGGGCCCGCTGGAGCGGGCCACCAGGTACCAGGTCGCCGCAGAGGCCCAGGACGCCCAGGGCCGCTCCGCCACCGGGAACGCCACGATCACCACGGTCTCCCCGGCCAACGACTTCATCGGGCACCTCTCCCCCGAGGACGGCTCGACCGTCGGCGTGGGCATGCCGGTGACGGTCAACTTCGACAAGGCGATCGCCGACAAGGCCGCCGTGGAGTCGGAGATCCAGGTCAGCACCAGCAGCGGGCAGCAGGTCGTCGGTCACTGGTTCAACGACGCCCGCCTGGACTTCCGCCCCGAGAGCTACTGGACGCCAGGGTCCACCGTCACCGTCAAGCTCACCCGCCACGGTGTCCAGAAGACGGTCACGTTCAAGATCGGCCGGAGCCAGATCAGCACGGTCGACGCCAGGACGAAGCAGATGACCGTCGTACGGGACGGCAAGACGATCAGGACCATCCCGATCTCGTCCGGCAGCCCCGAGCACCCGACGTACAACGGTCAGATGGTCATCTCCGAGAAGTTCGGGCAGACCCACATGAACGGTGCGAGCGTCGGCCTCATGAAGGACGGCAAGCCGGCGTACGACATCGACGACGTACCGCACGCCATGCGCCTGACCGCCTCGGGCACGTTCATCCACGGCAACTACTGGGGTGCCGACTCGGTCTTCGGCAAGGCCAACACCAGCCACGGCTGCGTGGGCCTGAACGACGTCAAGGGCGGCGGCGACGGCAGGCAGCCCGCCGCGTGGTTCTTCGACAACTCGATGGTCGGTGACGTCGTGATCGTCAAGAACTCCGGGGACAAGACCAGGTTGGCCCCGGACAACGGCCTCAGCGACTGGAACATGCCGTGGAACGAATGGGTCTCGGGCAGCGCGTCCAGCTGACACCGCGTCGCCGCACATGAACGTCAACGACCCGGGACCGAAGTCCCGGGCGTGCGCAACGGGCGGCACCGGCTGTGGCGCTGCGTGTGCGCCCTGTCCCACGCCCCGGTTCGGGAAGCGGTTCCGGGGCGGCATGGCGCGGGTTCCCGACCACGCAGGCCCCGGGCATCATCGCCTGCGACTTCGCCCGGCGGCCTGATCGGCCCGCGCCACGTCCCGGTCGCCGGTCCGGAGTGTCAGCCGAACCCGAACCCGAAGAGCAGCATGCCGATGGAGGCCCTCACGCCTCAGACCGAAACGAAGAACACCCGCCGCGGCCGGAGACCACAAGCTTGTGGTGACGCAGGGGCGGCTCACGCTCCAAGATCCGCCGGGTGCCCACACCGCCTCCCCATGAGAACCGGCATCCAGCGGGCGCGTATTTCGGGCCTCCCCCATCCAACGAGATCACCCGGCGCAGTCAAGCCGGTGAGCGAGCGGAGGCCGGTGCACGCACGACTGCGTCACCCGGCTTACGGGGCGCTTCTCAAGGGTCGCAGGGCAGCGGCGCCGGTCCGTAGCATCGTGGACACCGTTGACCCTGCCCATTGCACGAGGTCACGCGGCAAGCCGGAGTCGAGCTCGATGGTCACCCGCACGTATCGGGTGTGCAGCTGAGTGACTTTGACGGGACGCGGTACGACCGCGTCCGGTCCGCGCTGCAATGCGGCTCGGTAGGTGTCCTTCCGCTGGTTCATGCCTTGTCCTGTCGCTTGATGAGTTCGTCTGCGAGGTCCATGTACGCCGAGGCTTTGACCACCACCGGACTTCCGAATGACTGGGCGTACAGGTCGAGCCGCGGAATATGCGTGGACAACACGTCGAACCCCCGCTCGGTGAGGGCTTCGCGGGCGTCGGCATCGGGACCGGTACGCGTGGCGTCGGCACGATTCGTTCGGTTCAGCAGAACGGCGGCGTGGGCCGGCTGGACGCGCAAGGACTGCACGTCGCCCATCTCGCCACCGATGGGCGCCATGCGATCCAGCTCGATGGGAGCCGGAGTCACCGGCACGATCCATTCGCTTGCGTACCTCATGATGCTGCGGGCGATGTGCGCGTGGTCCTCCAGCTGCGGAGCGTCGAACACGACGGCCTGCCGGTCGCCCAGGAAGTCGTTCACGCGCCGGTGCACATCGCCCACCGGAAGAGCGACCACAGGGAACGGGAAACCACCCGCCAATTCGCTCCAGCGCAGCGCGGAGGAAGCGGGGTCACTGTCGACCAGCAGCGGTGGGATACCCGACTCGTGGAGTGCGTGGGCCAACCAGACTGCGCTGGTCGTCTTTCCCACTCCGGGCTTCAGATTCACAAAGGCGTAGCTCAGCGGCACACGAGTCAACGTATGGTCGTGAGCGGCTGCCCGACCGTCAGCTCGGGGCACGCCGGGCCATCGTTCACCCTGCGGTGCCGGTGAATCATTCGTATGGGCCAGCAGCTGCAAGGCCGAGCAGAAGATTCCCTACCGCACCGCCTGCCGGGCGCTGGGGGTCCGAGTCGTGGTTCTTTCGGGGATGTGCCTGCACATTTGCTGATCCTGGCGACGCGGCCTCGACCGGCCTGCAAGGACCTGCGGATGTCGCTGTCGGTTGTCTCCGCGCTGGTCTGGAAACTGATCACGGTGCCCACTGCCGTGCTGCGTAGCCGCGTGGCCAAGGATGCGGAGGTGATGGCGCTGCGCCATGAGAACGCGGTACTGCGCCGCCAGATCGCACGGGTCCGGTACCAGCCAGCCGACCGGATCTGGGACATCAGTGCAGGTCACGGAACGAATCGCATTTTCGAGCGGCACACGACGGTTACTGTGAAAAGCTCAGTGGGTCGGGCCGGAACCCGAGCCGGGCCAGGGCCCGCTGGGGCGCATCGGTGATCCACTCACCGATCGCGGTCATCACCCACATGATCGCCGCGGCCCATGCCTGCACTGTGTTCGCGGGCCCCACTACCGACGCAACCTGCCAATCCGTCACGCCCCGTACGCAGCAGGCCAACCGCCCACATCGCAACCCTGTGCCCCCCGTGAATGGGCACGACCTGTGCTCTGTAATGATCAAGGCGAAACGACTGTTCGGGAACCTCCATCGCTCGCATACTGCCCATATGGGGGACCAGCTGCATCACAGCCAGGACCGGGGCGGTGTAACCGACCTATTCACCAATGCCACGCGTCTTGTCCCTCCTGAACTCGAAGACCCGCGCCACTGGCTGGGACCCGTCGGGCAAGGTCCGCCCGAGCAGTTACTGACCTACCTGCACGAAGCGACTCATCACTGGTGCTTCAGGTCGGCTGTCGGCTATTCCCTCCTCCTATTGGCTGCACGCGCAGGTATGAATGCTGATGCCCTCAGCGCGCTGAGCGAAGATCTCGAGGATCCTCATCGGCAGACTGACGATATATGGGCTGATCTGTCTGAGGACTGGGGTCCGGTGTTGCGCGCCGTGGCAGGGGATCCTCGCGGACGGCTGGGCTCACGCCTGCAATCCGTCCGAAGGGAACTGGAGCTGGCGATCGTCGACGATGTACTCCGTATTGAGTTGGTGACAGCCTTGCTGCGTCCCCTTGCTGAGGGGCTTGCCTGTTTCGCGGAGTACGATGCGGTATCCCGACTGGAGAGCAATTCCTTCAGCCCTCTACCGATGGGGCTCGTCCTTAACTTCGCCGGTCCTGACCGAATTGCCAGCGGACCGAGCATTCCCGAGCCGATCAAATCTCTATGGTTGGCTGGAGAACTACAGGCCGCAGCGCGGCGCAGTCCCCTCGCCCTGTCCCGCAAGTTCGACCTGTTGAGTTCCCCGTTCTCCAGCAGCTCAAATGGCGGATACCTCTTAGGATATCTGACCGTCAAGAGCCTCTGGCGCCACCTGTGGTTACAAGACTTTCGGCTTCTGGGTGAAACAGACCTTGCGCTCATGTATATGCGCAGCTTCTTCTACGAGGATCTGGGGTTTGCGGCCCTTCTAGTCGAACCTACCCGCCAGGATTGCTCGATCAGCTCGCGCCGAATCCTTGATTACCTCCATTTCAGGCACTTTATCTTCTCCGACGTGAGAAAAGAGAACATCTGCAACTTCGAGCAGTATGCCGCTACACCCAAGGAGCAGCGAAAGCCAGAATTCACGCCTGGGCTACTGCGCACACCTGAACAAGATGAAAAAGACTTGCAATTCGTGCATGAGGCTGCCGACGCCACGCGTCGGGGCATGGCCGCGGAAGTCTTTGAATTCGCAGCCAGCAGGTCCATTAGGAATTTCAATCAAATCGTGAATCGGCGCGACTACCTGACTGCGTGTTCGGTTCCGGTCGAGGTGCGGCGTGATCTCAGCAGCGGACTGATGGTGTTCTGGCAGGGCCAGCCCATTCTGACATTTCCCGAAGAGGACGTCGTGCAGCGCGCAGCCACTGCGGACAGCAACACTGGGGTCGAAACTCGGCTCGACGTCGTCTTGGGTACCTTGACAAGCGAAGGCGGACCTCTCTCACGTGCCGCAATTATCACACGTGGAGAAAACGTTCTGGCCTGTATGGTATTCGGCCCGCCAAGCCTGAATATGCGCGCAGTAAAAGAGCAGGTGGTGACCGATTTCCGAACACGAGATGCCCTTTTCGAACAAGGTAGGCAGATCCAGTGGCTGGCGCAACAAATCATCAAGAAGAACTGGCGCCTACAAATCCGACGAAATGAGGTATTCGACCAGTTGCACGAGCTCGTGGACCTAATGTACCAGCCAACTGCATTGGCTTTCGCAGGGAACCATGCAAATGTCTCTGAACTGGCGGAGAAGATGGCGGCTCCAGGACTCCTAGGAGTCGTCAAGTCTCCCAGGCTGCTCCAAAATCTGACCCTCCTTGGCCTGCACGCCGGGCTGGACGCACACAAATCCTCGGTCACGAAAGCCCTTCAGAGGCGCGGTGTCGATCTGGACAGCACCTTGAAGCACATGAATCGACTTTGGGATGAAGAGGGTTTCCCTCCGCGTGACCTTGGGAGCGGAGACGGTAGCGGACTGGTCCTCCCCTTTATGTGATCTCAAACCTTCGAGGAGCTGTGGAGTGAACAACCCTCCTGTCACGATTCACCTAACAGGCATGGACCGTATGGATTTCCTGACCCTGCAAGAGGACCTTCCCGATGCCCTTGTTCGGGAGCTTCCCGGTCAACAGCGGTATGAGGGACAGCATGGTGAGCTAGACACGATCACTGCTGTAGTGGGTCTCGCGACGGCCGCGATCCAAGCCTTCTCCGCATGGCTGGCCCTACGCCGTCCGGCGGCCCCTACCGGAGAGAGCTTCACCGTGCAGAACGGTCCGGACGGAATCCTGGTCATTCGGCTTACCCCGCACTCGGCAGAACCATCCCCCGTCGGCACGCCAGAGTCAGGAGAGCTCGACGAACGCGTCCGTCACGTTACCCAACTCATCATGTCACGCTGCCCGCCGACCAACTGAGACGTCTTCCACTTTTCAAGGAGAGCACTTTCCCCGGCGAGGCTGTTTGGTTCGACGTTCAGGTGTTGCGTCAGTTCGGGGTGGATTCGCGGGTGAAGCGTCGGCTTATGGGGACCGCCGGGGCGCGGGCGTCCTCCTCGTCGGCCACCTCGGCGAGCAGCAGCCGCAGCAGTGCCCGGCCGGCCAGGTGCTCGCGGGCCCGCCAGGCCGCCATGCCGACGGCCGAACGGTACTCCTCGGGGCGCAGCCGCCACACGGCCGCGGGCGTCGCCGGCACGGCGTCCACGGGTGGCAGGGCGACGACGGCGCCGGGAGCCGGTGTCCACAGGCGGGCCCAGGGCGCACCGGGCGGGCCGACGGATCGGGCGCCCAACTGGCGCCGGGCGGGGGGCGCGGCGGCCGACGGGAGAGGGACGGTGTCAGGCAAGGGTGGTCTCCTGGTCCAGCAGGCTGAGCGAGCCGTTGGCCAGATGCAGCCGGTCGTTGCCGTAGTTCAGCGAGGCAGCCGCAGATCGCGCAGGGCGCGCTCCAGGCCGAGCGGCTGGTGGCGCAGGTAGCCGTGGCGCAGCCCGATCAGCTCAATCAGCTCGTCCACGGCAGCCGGGCACTGCTCGGAGGCTGTCACCTTCAGAGCGTTGGCGAGCAACTGCCAGGACGGACCGCCCCGTTCCCACTCGGGCAGTGACACGTACACGTCAGCGACGTGGCTGAGCATCGCCTGCACGGTGTCGATGCGCCGGCGGGCCCGGGACAGCCGGGTCAGCAGCAGCTCGCTCTTGAGGTTGCGGCGGCGTTCCTCGGGGCTGCGCAGCAGCCGCAGGGTGCGGGAAAGGGCCCCGGCCGCGGTGCCCAGCCAGCAGGCGCTCCAGCCGAGGCGGGCCAGGGGCGCGAAGACGTCGACCATGACCCGGCGGAAGTCGCCGTGCCTGCCCACGACTTGGTTGTGCGGCACCGCCCCGGTGCAGCGCATCGGCACGCTGTGCGTTCCGCGCGTTCGGGCCACACCGCGCTCCGGGTCGGCCGCCAGGGCGTGCAGGGCGGGACGGCCCACCAGTGTGGCGTCCGCACCCGGCGCCGGCGCCGTGAGGACGCCCGTGCCGCGCCGTACTCCCCCGTCGACGAGCACGGGGCAGGTCCGGTCGACGGCGGCCACGACCTCGGGCAGCACAGTGAGCGGCGCGGGTGCGCCGTCGAGCTGCCGCCCACCGTGGTTGGAGACCACTGTGCCGTCGACGCCCGCCTCCACCGCGTGCCGCGCGTCGGCGGCGGTGAGTACGCCCTCGACCAGGACGGGCAGCACGCTGACGGAGCGCAGCCAGGTGACGACCGACCAGTCCAGGGACGCGTCGAACTCGGTGAGGGCGTGATCGCCGGGCGAGCCGAAGCCGTCACCCGTGAGGTTCGCCGGCGCGATCCCGGCGGGGAGCCTGAAGCCGTTGCGCAGGTCCCGCAGCCGGCGCCCCAGCCTGGGTGCCGTCCACGGTGAGCACGAGGGCCTCGAAGCCGGCGCGTTCGGCCCGGACGACGAGGTCCCGGGTGGTCGCGCGGTCGCGGAAGCAGTGCACCTGGAGCCACAGCGGTGCCGTAGCGGCGGCGGCGATGTCCTCCAGGGTCCGCCCGGCGAATGTACTGACGACGAGGGGGACACCCGCCGCGCCCGCGCCGCGTGCCGTTGCCACCTCGCCCTCGGGAGCGGCCATCGTGTGGTAGGCCATGGGCGCGATCGCGGTCGGCGCGGCTCAGGTCCGGCCGAGAATACGGGTCGCGGTGACGGGAGTACCGGCGCCGGTGAGGACGCCGGGACGCAGCCAGAGGCGGTCGTACGCCTCGGTGTTGGCGCGCAGCGTCCGCTCCTCGCCCGCGCCCCCCTCCAGGAAATCCCAGGTCTCCGGGACCAGCCGGGCGCGGGCGAGATGCACGAAGTCGTGCAGGGTGAAAGCGTCCTCGGCCACCGGTCCCGGAGCCGCGCCGGTCATTCGGCGTTCAGCCGGTCGCGCTCCACGGCCTCGTAGAGGGCCCTGATGTTGGAGCTGCCGAAACCGCGGGAGCCGCGTCGCTGGATGAGTTCGTAGAAGAGGGTGTTGCGCTCGTAGGGCGAGCGGCTGAACAGCTGGAGCAGATAGCCCCATTCGTCCCGGTCGGCGAGAACGTGGGCGGCCCGCAGAGAATCGATCTCCGAGTGCAGCCCGTCGTGCCGTTCGAGGAGCATGTCGTAGTAACTGGCAGGCGTGTTCAGGAACTCCACGCCCCGGCCACGGAATGCGTGCACGGTGGGCACGATGTCCTCGACGAGGAACGCCAGGTGCTGGACGCCCGGACCCGCGTTGCGTTCCAGGTAGGCGTCGAGCTGTCCGGACCCCAGGCGGGGGTCCGGCGCGACGAGGGTGAAGGTGACACGGCCCGACGCGCTGCGGACGACGATGGAGTCCATGGCCTGTCCTCCGACGTCCACGTACTCCGAGGAGTAGCGGGAGAACCCGAAGGCGTCCCGGTAGAGGTCGGCGTACTCCTCCAGGGTGCCGCCCTCCAGGCAGACGGCGACGTGGTCGAGCAGGCGGATGGGGTCGGGGCGGGACTGCCGTGTGCCCGGGGTGGGCTCGGGTATCCAGAGACGGTCGTCGGGCAGGACCGGACCGGCGTTCTCGGCTGCGGGCAGCAGGGTGTGGCAGACGTCCCCGAATCCCGAGACCACCGTGCGGCTTCCCGTTCCCGGCGTGACGATCCTCGCCCCGGCCGCCGCTGCCGCGTCCCGGGTACGTACGACGTCGTCGCAGCGCAGGGCGATGTCCGCGACGCCGTCGCCATGGGCGTCCAGGAACTTCCAGGTCGCCGGGCCCGAGGAGACGACGAGGCGTACGTCTCCCTGCCGCAGGAACACCGAGCTTCGTTCGGGCTCCGTGGACCTGGCCACCTGGCTGAAACCCATCGCCGCCTGGAAATAGCCGACGGTGTCCTGTTCATCGCTGGTGAGCAGTTCGACATAGGCGATGTCGCGCACTGTCATTTTGAGAACCCTCTCGAAAGCAGAATGGCCAGGAGCGGCCCGCCCGAGCAGCGGTCATTCCTGTGCCGTGAAATCAATCGGAGCGGCTTCGTCCCTCATGCTCGGCGGATCGGACCGGCGGTCGACAGTAAAATACAGCGCGCATCCGGGTCTCAATTGACCGAAGAATGGGATCGCTCAAGAGGAATACCCGACCACTATCTCGGGAGTGGCGCCGTTAATCAACGGCGTGGGCGGCTGGCAACTCCCGGCCAGCCGCCGGCGCTCGGCGCGCGCTGTCCCGTTGACGCACTCCTCCAGTTCCTGCGCAAAAGCGCTCCATTTCCTGGCGTACTGGTGCGCGAGTTGCGCGATGCGGGCGCGCCAGTGCGGTGGCACCGCGGCGATGAGCCGGGACCGTTCCCGCAGGACGACGGCGTTGTACTGGAGCAGACGCAGCAGGTCCCCCCGTCCTTGCGCCGCCGCAGCGACGGATCGCCCATCAGCTGTTCGATCACCGCGTCTGGATCGGGCGCCGGCCGGCGCTTTCCGTGGCACGAGGCCATCCGGGACGCGCGCGGCTCTCCCGCGCCGCCGGGCCCGCCACCCGCCGTGGCCGCTGCCGGCTCCGCACTCCCCATGCCGTCCGGGACGGTTCCGTCCTCGTCCGCGTCTGCCGCGGGCCCGGCCGGGTGGTGCTTCGGTCCGGCCGGCGGCAGGCCGGACGCGAGGCGTCTGCGGACGTCGCTCACGGTCGCCGGGGAGAGCCCGACCAGTGCGGCGATGTGGCGCAGCGAGGCGTCGGGGTGCTCGGTGATGAGTTCCGCCGCCCGCAGTCGGGCCTTGGCGGCGTCCAGGGGGCGCATCCGGCCGTCCCGGGCGCGTCTGGCGTTCAACTGCGGCTGGCCCTCACTTGAACGAGCGCGCAGCGCGGCCACCGTCTTGGCGCTGAGACCCGATATGCAGGCGATCGCCCGGTCCGACAGGTGCGGATGCGATGCGATGATCCTCTTCGCCGCGATCCACCGGTCCTTGCGGGACAGCGGCAGTCCGTGGTCCACGTTCGCCGACACGGCGAGCAGGAAGGCGTCCTCACCGGTTCCGTCGAAGAGTTCTGCCTCGATCGTCTGTCGGCCCCGTGCGACGGCGGCGAGCATGCGGTGCGTCCCGTCGATGATCTGCATCGTGCGCCGGTTCACCAGGATGGGGGGAAGCGGCTGGTCCACGGTCACGAGTCTCGCGACGTGTTCGGCGTCGTATCCCTGGGAGCGTGGGGACTCGCCGGGCAGCAGTGAGGCGAGGAGCAGGACGACCACGGGTCTTCCGTCCAGGTCCCGCTCCGGTCTCGGGAGGTCGGCGCACACGCGGAGGCCGGCGGCTTCGGTGGTGGGGACCGGGCGAGTGTCTGCTTCCCGCAAGAAAACCTCCTGTGGAACCGACGCGCCGACTTTCGTCTCGTTCGGGGCCGGGTCGAGCCGCCGCTGTCAACCGGTTGAGCTCAGCCCTCGACCCAGCCGTGCTTCTTGACGAACGCCGTCAGCTCTCGTCTGATCTCGACAATCTGAACAGCCGTCAGCGATGATGTGCGGAGCAGGAGTTCAGTCAGTTCCACGGTGAACTCGTCCTCGCGCACGACGTCGTCGATAACGTTGTCTCCCGCCGAGTTCCGTGCCACCGGAACAGGCAATTCGGCCCCCTCGGCCAGCCGCACCGAGGACGCCTTCGGCCCCCTGTCACCGACGTCGATATCGAATTCCACCGCGAGGCCGGACCTCAGGTAGGCCTCGGGAATGAGGAGGTCGTTGGCGTGCAGAAAGACGTCCTCCTCACCGTTGTCCGGGGCGATGAACCCATAGCCTCGAGCACCGTCGAACCTCACCACACGACCGGCGACCACACCAACCTCCGAGAAGTCGTCTCCGTATGCCACAACAGCGGAGCGCACTGATCCCGTCACTCTCCCGCGGCGGGACGGCGGCCCGACTGCACCTTCTCGTCGAGCTTCTGGGCGAACTCCAGCCACGTCTCCGCGTACTGCCGGGCGAGGTTCACCACCAGCGCACCGCAGTGCGGTGGGACCGCGGCGGTGAGTTCTGAGCTCTGACGCATTCCGATGGCGTTCTGGTGCAGCAGGCGCAGCAGGTTCCTGCCCTCCTCCTTGTGCCGCAGGGAGGGGTCGCGCAGCAGCTTCTCCAGCACGGTGATGGGATCGGCGTCGAGCAGTTCCTTCTTGCGCTCGCCGCGCAGCCTTCGCACCCGCGTGGGTGCGTCGGTTGCCTTGCCCCCCTGCGCCGGCTGCTCGCCGGAGACCACCGGGGGCTCGCCGGCCCGCAGGCGCCTGCGGACGTCGCTGACCGTCGCCGGGGAGATCCCCGCCAGCCGCGCGATCTCCCGCAGTGAGGCGTCCGGTCGCTCGGCGATCAGTTCCGCCGCCCGTCTGCGTCCTTCATCACTGCTGAGCGGGCGGACCTTGCCGTCCCTGCCGACCCTGGCGTGCAGCTGCACCACCCCGCCGGCCTGGCGGCGGATCCCGGCCACCATCTTGGCACCCAGGCCCGCGGCACGTGCGATGGCCCGATCGGACAGGTGCGGGTGCGAGGCGACGATCTTGGCCGCGGCGGCCCGACGGTCGGCCTGCGACAGTGGAAGACCATGCGTCACGTTCGCCTGTACCGCATGCAGGAACGCGTCCTCGGTGCTGCCCTCGAAAAATTCCACACGGATCATCTGGTCGCCGCGAACGAAGGCGGCCATCAGACGGTGCATTCCGTCGATCACCCGCATGGTGCGGCGGTCGACGAGAATGGGCGGAAGTGCGTCTTCGATTTCGGCGAGGCGAGCGACGTGTTCCGTGTCCGGCCCTTCGGACCGGGGCGAAATACCGGGAAGTAGAGTCGATATGGGTACACGCTCGGGGCTTGGCCGCTCCTGGGGCGGCGGTGATCCGGACTCCGACGTTCCGGATCCATCGCCACCGGTGCCCGTGCTGTGGGCATCGGCGGCCGATGGAGGGTTGACGACAGCGTGAGGGACTCTGGATAGGACTGGCTGATGCAATCTGCTCACCCCGTTGGTTGACTGCTCAGGACCTGACGCTCGCGGGATCTCAGGGCAGGGGAATTCCACCTCACCGCCGGGCCACGCCGTCCCGATCATCGACAGTAAGCACTGGGTCGGCCGTGAGGATCAGACGGAACAAAAGGTTCCGGTCACATTGCGCTTGAGTAGGAAACTACTCACGATGCAGGTCAAAGCGACAGGAATCGACCTGGCGGATACCCCGCCCGGGCCTGACGCCCGGGATCACCAGCACCTTTCACCGAGATCATCGCCCCCGTCCCGCTCGACGATGTTACCAGTTGGTTACCAGCAATGATCATGTGTACCGCATGTCGTTGTCGAGCGCTCAAGCATCAATCGGCGAAATCCTTAGGGACCCATTACCGATTTTTGAGGGGCCCATTCCGCGTTGGCCAGTGGCGCTCCGTGCCGCCGACAGTCTTTTTGATCAACGATTCAGTTTTCACGGTGGGCCCGTCGGAATCTCGCAGGTTTGAACAGGTACTTTCCCTCGTCCCGCACAGCGGACGTGACCGGCCGCCAGTCCCCTCCCTGCCAGCGGTACACCTCGTACGCCAGGGAACGAGTGAGGCTGCTGACGATGTCCGGCTCGCATCGGCCCCGGTGGACCGGTCCGCCGGGGCCGATGCGCAGCAGCGGGGCCGGCCGGTCGCGCAGCAGCGTGACGAAGGCGTCTGACAACAGGCCTGGTTGGGCTTTCCGGACGTCGGCCTTGATGAAGTCGACCTTGGGCAGTTCCGCCTGCGCGCACACGGCGTCCACCCCGTCCGTGGACCGGTGCACGACAACGTCGGCTCCGCCCGGCATCGAGGCCATCGCCGACCACCGGGCAGACGGCCCCCGGGCGCACCGCCCCGGCCAGCCCCGCGGCCTCGGGGTGCAGCAGGTTCCACCATGCCGCCGCCCACGGCGCGACGGCGGACTGCGGAGCGGAGTGCCGATCCAGCGGCCACCCCTGAGAGAGGGCGGGCCGTAGCAGTCGGCCCCGGTCACGCTCGCCGCGGATCACGGCCGCCCGGCCGGCGGTCTGTCGGTAATACGACGGGCCGGGGTTCGCTGGGGTGCCACGCCACATCAGTCCTTCCGGTCCGTCCAGCCCTGCCGCGGTGTTCCCCACCGACGGCGCCTGGCGGTACGAGGCCAGGACCGGCTGTTGGCCCGGCGCGTCCCCCGACGAGTCCACATCGGATCATCCCGCTGCCCGCGGTCCGGTGCCGTTTCATCCCGTCGACGTACGTCCGTGGGCCGAGACCCTCACTGAATGCGCCACCCCTGGGAGTGGAGCGCGTCCTCCAGAGCAGGTGCGGCGCGCTGGTCGACGCTCAGCCGGACGACGCCGGTGAGCCGACCCGTGGAGTGTTCCAGATGGATGTCCTCGATATTGACGCCGGATCGGTCGGCGTCGGCGAACAGCCGGGCCAGCTGGCCGGGTTGGTCGCCCACCACCACTCCGAGCGTCCGGTAGCGGGCGGGCCGGATGCCGTGCTTGCCGGCGATGCGCCGACGGCCCGACCTGCCCTGGCGCAGCAGGGCGTCGACGCACTGTCGGCCGGCATCGCGTTTGGCCTCGTCCGTGGCCGCCATGGCGCGCAGGGCGGCCACGGCGTCCCCCAGGTCGGAGCCCAGCTCTTCCAAGATGTCGGCGACGACACCCGCGTTGGCCGAGAGGATGTCGACCCATAGGTCCGGGTCACCGCCCGCGATCCGGGTGAGGTCCCGCACGCCCGGCCCGGCGAGGCTCACCGCCCGTTCCCCCGCCTTCGCAAGGCGTTTGGCGACCAACGCCGCCACGACGTGCGGGGCGTGGGAGACGAGGCCGACCACGCGGTCGTGCTCGGCGGCCGCCATCACGACGGGGGTGCCCCCGCAGGTCGCCACCAGCTCCAGGGCGGTGTTGAGCGTCTCCGTGCCGGTGTCCGGCGTCGGTGTGAGCACCCAGGTGCAGCCTTCGAACAGGTCGGCGCGGGCGGCTGTGGGTCCGCTGACTTCTCCGCCTGCCATGGGATGACCGCCGATGTAGCGGGCGGTGTCGCAGCCGAGCACGACGACGTCCTCCCGCGGCTCCGCCTTGACGCTCGCCACGTCGGTGTAGTGGCGGGCGATCCCGGCCGCCTGAGCGTCGGCCAGGACGCTGCCGACCAGGGCGGGAGGCACCGCCAGCACGGCCAGGTCGACAGCCGCGGTCGGGGCCTCCACGGTCCCGGCGCCCAGGGAGGCGGCCATGCCGGCCGCCTCGGGATCCGCGTCCCGCAGGTGCACCGCCACGCCCTGGGCGCTGAGCGCGAGCGCGACGGATGTTCCGATGAGTCCGGTGCCGACCACAACTGCGGAGCGCATGACAGCTACTTCCTTCTCCGGCGGTCCGGTGGCCGGTGTCAAAGGCGGCGGGCGGGATCATCCGGCGGTCAGCCGGTGGTGGTTCCCCGCTTTCCGCGGGGCCAGGACCTGTGCGGCATCGCCGCCGGATCCGCCCCGCTGGACGAGTTCGATGGAGAGGGCGCCGCTCAGGCGGGGAGGGCGTGCGGCGGCGATGTCATCGACCAGGAAGGACAGCTGCCGCACGCCAGGCCTGTCATCGTCCCCCGCGTGTGAGGTGGACTCCCCTGTCAGAGGGCGTGGTTGATGCCCGAAGAGGGTGAGGGTCGTGCCGCCGTCGGCGCTGTCCAGGAGGACGGCTGACGGTTCCTGCGCAGCCCCGGACGCGTTTCCCGGCCGCTGCCGGACGAACCCCAAGGCGTCCACGTAGAGGGGGAGGTAGGCCTCCGGATCCGGCCCGTCGACCGCGATGCCCACCCGGTCGAGCCGCCAGTTCCCTTCAGCCGACGGCCCGAGATCCTGGGGCAGTTCGACCCAGCGGTGGCTCGCCGGCAACAGGTTCGCGGTCCGCGTGGCCGGCAGCAGGGCGTGGGTGAGGCCACCGGCCCCGGACAGGATCGGGTTGCCGCGTATGGAACCGGTCAGGCCGGCGCCGGCCCGCACGGCCCGCTGCGCCGTCGCCGTGACGTCGGCACAGAGCAGGGCGATGTCCGCGACGCCCTCCCCGTGCGCGTCCAGGAACTTCCAGGTCGCGGGACCCGAAGTGATGACGAGGTGGGCGGCGCCCTGCCGAAGCAGCAGGGAACTGCGGTCCGGCGCCACCGAGTCCGCCACGCAGGTGAAGCCCAGCGAGACAAAGGAGTGGGCGGTCTGCTGCTTGTCCTTGGCGTACAGCTCGACGTAGGCGATGTCGCGCGCTGCCATGCCTGTCCTTCCTGCGAGCGGTGGGGCGGAGGCCGGCGGGCCGGGCGCTCCGGGGGATCCGCTGTTCAACTGTGGCCGTGCGGCAGTTGAACAGGCGGCACGAGATCGGGCTGGGGCACCCCGGACGCGACGTCGGTGTCCTCGGGCGCCTGCTCGGCGAACTGGGTGCGGTACAGGTCGGCGTACAGCCCGCCCTGGCTGATCAGCTCCGCGTGGGTTCCGCGCTCACGGATCCGGCCCGCCTCGACCACGAGGATCTGATCGGCCTCGCGGATGGTGGACAGGCGGTGGGCGATCACGAGTGACGTACGGCCGGCCAGCGCGGTCTTCAGAGCTCGCTGGATGGCGGCCTCCGACTCGGAGTCGAGATGGGCGGTGGCCTCGTCGAGGACCACGACGGCCGGTGCCTTCAGCAGCAGCCGGGCGAGGGCGATGCGCTGCTTCTCCCCGCCGGACAGCCGGTACCCCCGGTCGCCGACCACGGTGTCGAGGCCGTCGGGGAGCGCCTGGACGGTGTCCCAGATCAGGGCCGCCCGGCACGCCTCCGTCAGGTCCTTCTCGTCGGCGTCGGGCCGGGCGTAGAGCAGGTTGGCACGCAGTGTGTCGTGGAAGAGGTGCGCGTCCTGGGTGACCACGCCGACGGTGTCCCGCAGCGACTGGAGGGTCAGGTCGCGGATGTCGTGGCCGCCGATGCGCACCCGACCCTCGTTGGGGTCGTAGAGGCGCGGCACCAGGTGGGTGATGGTGGTCTTGCCTGCTCCTGACGGGCCGACCAGGGCGGTGAGCTTGCCGGCAGGAGCGCGGAAGGTCAGTTCGTCCAGGGTGAGGACGTTGTCGGCGCGTTCCGGCCTGCGCAGCGCGATGGTCTCCAGGGAGGCGAGGGAGACCTCCTTCGCGACGGGATACCGGAATGAGACGTGGTCGAACTCGATGTCGGGCGCGGAATCGGCGGCGGGCAGCGCGCGCGCCGTGGGGCTTTGGCTGACGATGGGCTTCAGATCCAGCACCTCGAACACCCGGTCGAAGCTGACCAGGGCGATCATCGCGGTCGACTGCATGGTCGTCAGCTGGTTGATCGGCCCGTACAGTCGAAGCAGCAGCGTCACCATGGCCACCAGGGTGCCGATCTCCAGCGTCCCGTCGATGGTGAGGACGCCTCCGAGGCCGTAGACAAGAGCCGTGGTCATGGCGGTGAGGACGCTGACGATGATGAACAGGAGCCGGCCCCACACTACGCCGACCGCGGCGACGTCCCGCACCCGGGCGGCGTTGCCCGCGAACAGCGCCTCCTCGTCCGTCGAGCGGCCGTAGAGCTTGGCGAGCATCGCCCCGGAGACGTTGAAGCGCTCGTTCATCAGCGAGCTCATCTCGGCGTCGAGCTGCATCGTCTCCCGGGTGAGCCGTTGCAGGCGGCGGGCGATGAGCCGAACCGGCACGAGGAAGAGCGGAATCATCACCAGCGCGGCGACGGTGATCTGCCACGACAGGTAGAACATCGCACCGAGCACGAGGACCAGCGTCAGGAGCGTGGAGACCGACTGGGACAGCAATGTGGTGACCGCTTGCCGGGCACCGATGACGTCGGCGTTGAGCCGGCTGACCAGCGCACCGGTCTGTGCCCGGGTGAAGAAGGCCAGGGGCTGCTCCTGCACATGGGCGAAGACCTGGGTGCGCAGCTCGTAGACGATGCCCTCGCCGACCCGGCCCGAACACCAGCTCTGGACGTACACCGCCGCGGCGTCGACCAGCGCCAGTCCGGCGACCGCCAGGCACAGCCCCACCACGACTGAACGGTCCCTCGGCTCGATGCCGTCGTCGATGATCATTTTCAATATCAGCGGGGTGGCGACCGCGGTGCCCGCGTTGACGACCGTGGTCAGCATCAGCAGCAGCAGCGACCAGCGGAACTTCTTCGTATACGGGATGATCCGGCGCACCGTACCCGGCCTGACCCGTTGCCGGGTGATCGACTCATCGTCCAGCCGCAGCCCTGCCGGGCCCAGTGCCGGGCCTGCGCCACCCATCATCGACACGGACATCCGCCTCGCTTCTCATGCAGCCGCGCATGGCGCGCCGCCGCGTGCTCAGTACTTGTCGAAGAACTCGATGACGGCCGCGTTGACCTCGTACGGGCGTTCCAGGTAGCCCAGGTGGCCGCAGTCCGGTATCTCCACGAAGTCGCAGCCGGGGATGGCGTCGGCCACCTCTGCGACCAGGTGGGGCGGGCTGATCAGGTCGTCGGCGAACGCGATGGCCCGGCACGGCACGGTGATGCCGCCCAGCGCCTCCCGGCGGTCGCCGAGCCGCTCGACGACCGCTGCCTGCCCCGCGGCGGTGTTCCCGCCTCCGGCCAGCTCGAAGAGTTCCAGCATCGGGCCGACGGCGACGTCGTCGTTGAGCGTCGCCGGCGAGAACATCTCGGCGACCGTCTTGACCGCCTCGTAGTCGGCGGGCAACCGCACCCCGCTCTCCCGCAGCGCCTTGTCCGCGGCGAGCTGGGCCCGCCGGAAGGTGTCCGACCGGGCCCTGCTGGCGATCAGCACCGCCGAACGGACCAGTTCGGGCGCGGCGAGCGCCAGCTCCTGGGCGACCATGGAGCCCAGCGAGGTTCCCACAAGGTGACAGGGTCCCAGCTCGAGCCGCTCGATGAGGCCCTTGGTGTCGGCCACCAGGTCGGCGAGCGCGTAGTCGCCCCCAGGCGCGTCGGACGGGGGAACGCCCCGGTTGTCGAAGGCGACCGTCTCGTACCCGGCACGATTCAGGGCCGGTGTCTGGTGCAGGGTCCACACCCGGCCCGAGGCCGAGGACCCCATGATCAGCAGGACGGGCACACCGCTCCCCGACCGCTGGTAGGAGAGCCGGATGCCGTTGGTGCTCACGAATGGCATGACGAGCCCCTTCTCGTAGGGGGCGACACACACGCCCCGCGCGGCGCGGGAGCGGTCCCGGGTGGCCGCTTCGCCGGTGACCTCGTTCCAACTCTGCTTCCAGGAGAGGCTGTTGTGGGCGGCTCACCCCTGCTGCGCCGCGGCTCACGATGGCATCGCAGCGCTGCGGCGATCAAGCGTCACCGACCGCGGACACCCGCCCCGCGGGTGTTCAACCGCCGCGGTGACGCAGTTGAGCACACACCGGGCGACACCCTTCCGTCCATGGGATGACGGCGGCGTTCCGTCCGCGGGATGACGCCTCGGCAGCGGCCGCCGCTCTACCTTGAGAGGGCCAGTTCGCCTCCCCGGGGTGGGGTGCGAGCCACGTACTGGTGAGCTGGTCCGGAGATCCTGTCGCAGTAGTGGCAGATCCGGTCGATGATCTGGTCGGCGGTCTTGGCCCACTTGAAGGGGCGGGCGGTCTCGTTCCAGATCTTGATCCATTCGTCGAGTGCGGTCTTGAGATCGTCGAGTGAGCAGAAGACGCCACGATCCAGACAGCGTCGTTGCAACTCGGCGAACCACCGCTCGACCTGGTTGATCCACGATGAGTAGGTCGGGGTGAAGTGCAACTCGGGCATCCCGGGCAGCATCGGCAATACCGGCGCGGTCCGCTCCAGCGCCTGGATCTGCGGTTTCTCGTCGACAGAGAGGACCACCGCGTGGGCCGGCGGTGCCAGACAGAGCCCGACCACGTCCCGGATCTTGTCGATCAGCAGCGGGTCCGGGGAGATCTTGAACTCCTCGGACCGCCAGGGCTTAAGGCCGAAGGACCGCCAGATGCGGTGCACGCTGGTGGGCGAGATCCCCACCTGACGGGCCAACTCCCGTTTCGACCAGTGCGTACCGCCCGCGGGAACCTCTTCGAGGGTACGCACCACCACCACTTCCACCTGGGCGTCGGTGAGGGTGCGCGCCACTCCGGGACGCGGCTCATCGCACAGGCCATCCAGCCGGTCCCGCAGAAAGCGCGTCCGCCAACGGCGCACCGTGGAACCGTCCGTGTCACACCGCGCGGCGACCAGTGGGAACGTGGTGCGCAGCACCTCGTGGCGCCCGATCACGTCCCGCAGGGCCGCGCTGAGCGCCCGATGGTCCAACTTGCCGGTCAGGCGCAGCACCATGCGGTTGTTGTAGGTCGCGTTCGGTCCTTGGAGCTGCGCAAGGAACCAGAGCCGGCTTTTTGCGAGAACGACAGCGGTATCACCGGGACTCCTCCTGCTTGCGCATCGGTCGCAGCGCGGGCCTGGCCTTCTTCGGGCCGGAGGTCTGATCGGCAAGCCAGGCGGCGAGCCCGGCCGGGGTCGGCATCTCGAACAGGGTCGGCATCGGCAGGTTCACTCCGGGGTCGCCGCGCAGTCGGCCCACCAGTCGCGTGGCCAGCAGCGAGTGGCCGCCGAGAACGGTGTCTTCCGCAGCACCCGATCCGCGCCCGTGAGCCCGTACTCGGCCTGCAGCCACGGCCAACCGGTTCACGATCCCCGTGTGCGGTGCCGGTGCGGGTGGGCGTCACAGGGCTTCGGCTCCTGCCGTCAGCTGCCGTACCGCTGATTCGAGTTCGGTGTGCAGAGCGGTGATCGCGCCGGCCAGGAAGCGGTCGCGCATCGCGGCGCGCTGGATCTTGCCGCTGGTGGTGCGGTCGACGGTGCCGCGCCGCACCAGCAGGACGTTGCGGACCGGCGCACCGGTGGCGGCGGTGAGGCGGCGGATGACGGCTGCCGCGGCGGCGCGCAGTTCCTCGGCCGATACGGTCGGGCTGACCTCGTGCACCAGCACGATCCGCTCGTCGGGGGCCTGGACGCCGAAGGCGGCGCCGACGAACCTCTCCAGCGCGGGGTGGGCGGCGCGCGCCTCGTGTTCGAGGTCGTGCGGGTAGAAGTTGCGGCCGTGGACGATCATCACCTCCTTGAGCCGACCGGTGATGAACAGCTCGCCGTCCACCAGGGCACCCAGGTCGCCGGTGCGCAGCCAGCCGGGTTCGGCGTCGTCACCACCGGCGGGGCGGGCGTGGAAGGCACGGGCGGTGAGGTCGGGCTTGCCCCAGTAGCCGCGGCCGACGCTGTCGCCGCGCAGCCAGATCTCGCCGACCTCGCCGGCGGACAGGGGGCGCAGGGTGGCGGGGTCGACGATGAGGGCGTCGAAGGCCTCGGGGCGTCCGACGCCGGTGATCTCCTTGCCGCGGCCGTCACGGGCGGGAACCAGCGCGGGGTGGTCCGCGTCGGCGAGGCGCTGGGCGTCGACGACCAGGACGGTCGGCGGGAGCTGCATGGGGGTGCCGCTGGCGTAGACGGTGACCTCGGCCATGCCGTAGCCGGCCGTGGGGGCTTCGGGACGCAGGCCGATCTGCGCGAATCGCTTGGTGAACGCGGCGATGGTGGGGGCATGGATCGGCTCGGAACCGTTGATCAGGAAGCGCAGCGGTGACAGGTCGAGCCCTTCGAGGTGTTCGTCCTTGATGAGGCGCAGCGCGGTGCCGTACGCGAAGTTGGGGGCGGAGCTGGCGGTGGTCCGGAGTTCGCTCATCATCCGGAACCACTCGACGGGCCTGCGGGCGAACACCGTCGGCGGCATCAGGACCGATGTTGCGCCGCAGAAGAGTGCGCCGCTGAGCTGAACGAAGAGACCGAAGTCGTGGTGCAGCGGCATCCAGCTGCCGAACGAGTCGTCACCGTTCAGGCCCACGACGGAGTACATGGCCGCGAGGTTCGCCTGGACGTTCCCGTGAGCGAGCATCACGCCCTTCGGGGTGCCGGTGGAGCCGGAGCTGTACTGGAGGACGGCGAGCGAGTCATGGTCGGCGTGGCGGCCGCGGAGCGCCGCTGGGGCTGCCTCACCGGCCGGCACGGGGGCGGCGGCCCGGACGGGGACGCGACCCAGGCCCTGCGCGTGGAAGCGCTCGGTGAGGGTGTCGAGGTCCCCGGCGTCGGCGAACACCAGTCCTGGGGTGCAGTCCGCGGCGATCGCGGCGACGCGCTGGGCGGCACTGCTGGAGCCGGTCGCCGGCGGGGCGGGCACGGCGGTGAGACCGGACAGCAGGCAGGCGAGGTAGAGCTCGACGAACTCGGTGCCGGTGGGCAGCGCGATGAGGACGCGCTCGCCGGGTGCCAGGTGCTGCGCCAGGTCGGCGGCGCGCAGGCCGGCCCGGCGGGCGAGTTCGGCGTAGCTCAGGCTCTCGTGCACGGCCTCGGCGGAGCTGCGGTAGATGGTGACCGCGGTCTTGTCGGGGTGTTGGGCGACGCTCGCGGCGAACGCGTCGCCGAGGTTCCGGTAGCCGGTCACCTCGAAGGCCATTGCTTCCCCTTGGGCTTGGCGCTGCGTCGATCTGGGCGGCGCGCGGACATGCACGGCGGCGCCCGCCGCGCGGCTGAGTGGTGTCGTTCTCGACTGTCGCGATCAGGCAGTTCGGCCGCAGCTCTGCCCGCGGTTCCTCGATCCGGTCCAGGCGTCCAGGCGTCCAGGCGTCCTGACGTCCTGACGTCCTGACGTCCTGACGTCCTGACGTCCTGCCTCGCCGAACTCCGTCGGTTCCTGGCGGCGCAGACCACTATGCCCCAGCCGCCGGCGATGGTGCGGGCGTTCAACCCGGTGCAAATGATCAGCACGGGTGTTCAACCATCGCCGTGCGCCAGTTGGACGAGGACCGTCGGAGGTGGATGCCGCGCCCCCGGCACGGGGGTGTTCCGGGAGCGCGGCGGTCTCACACTAGGCGACGGGGTGGAGCCCATGCGTCCTCCCACCGGACGCCTGCAGGGCCGTGGCCTCCGTCGCAGGGATGCGGTCGGACGGCCAAGGGCGGCCGGGCCCGCGCGCGAAGCGGGTGCCGGGGCAGCGGGTGGCGCGGGAAGCGGTCTGCAGCCCGGTTGGCTGATCACCGGAGCCTCGGGGCAATCCGCCGCAGCGACGGGGCGTTCGGGGACCGACCACGGCTCGTGCCGCATCAGGTACGGCGGGTCGCAGCCGGTAGGTCGGCTCAGGGCCAGGGCACTGGTCAACTGACCGCCCTGGTAGGCCGGTTCATCGAGCAATCGCGAGTTGTGGACGGCACTGCCGCACCCTGGAGGTCCCCGGCGGCCTGGAAGTCCACCTGATCTGCGACAGACAACTATGGCACCCGGCCGACGAATCTCGGACACAGGACACTAGAAGCCCTTCAAGGCGTCAATGCCCTGAAGGCCCTTCAGACCGAGGGCAGTTCGGCCACCAGGCCGGCCAGGTGAACGGTCAGAGCCGCAACCGTGTCGACATCCCACACCAGGGTCGGCTCCACGGTCACACCCAACTTGTCCTCGATGTCCCCGCACAACGCGAAGGCGTACACCGACTCCAACCCGTACTCGGCGAGCGAGACACCCGGATCGATCTCCCCCACCGGCGTCTCCAGGTAATAGGACACCCGCTCCATCAACCACCGTTCGATGTCCTCACCCGACACCCGCACACCCACTCCCCGATCAGTCATCGAAGTCCCTCTCTCATCAGGTATATGATGAAAAGTCAGTTCATAGTCCACGGCCCCCGGATGCGTGGGACCGCGAGATGGAGCAGCGCCTGCTCGAACCGGCGCTTCGCGCCGTACGGGCCAGAACTCGCCGCAATGCCAGACCCCTGCTGGCGGGCTGCCTCAGCAGGCCGGCCCAACAGCAGGGGCGCCACTTCTTCTTCGCCTCGATCGGGCTCCTGGACGGGACTCCACCGACAAGCCGTGTCAGGCCATCCGCACCAGCCTCCAGATGCCCAAGAGCCCCAGTTTCACCATGCCGCCTCGCTTCACCATGGTGCAGGCCCGCACGACTGATCAATCCCTGATGCTCACCACGGCCACCGTTCAACTGCGTTGGCGCGCCGGTTGAACGTCGCCGAACATTCGCCCCGGGCTATTGGCACGGCCCGCGCTCCCGGCAGGCGGCCGAACCGAACCGGTGCGTCCAACTGTGGCGCCCCGTAGGTTGAACGACCCGACGCCCAACGCCCCAACCACCAAGGAGATATCCCCCATGAGCGTTCAGCAGGGCTGGGCACCGCAACGGTTCACGCCCGAGAGCACCGGCGCCAGCGCGACCGCCCGGGGACTGATGGAGTACCTCGACTCGGTCGCCGTCGGCGAACTGCTGGGCCGTCACCAGGCCCTGCTGTTCCGGGGTTTCGACGTCACCGAGGCGTCCTTGGCGGACGTGACGCCCGCCCTGCTGCCGGAGCGCCTCGCGTACGTGCACGGCAACACGCCCAGGACCAAGGTCTCCGACAACGTCTACACCTCGACGGAGTACCCGCCCGAGTACGCGATCTCCATGCACAGCGAGCTTTCCTACGCCCACGCCTGGCCCTCCCGGCTGCTCTTCTGCTGCGTACAGCCGGCTACCGCGGGAGGGGCCACTCCGCTGCTGGACGGCGCCTCCTGGCTGTCGGCACTCGACGAACGGATCCGTGCGGACTTCAGCGGCGGTGTCTGCTACCGGCAGTACCTGCACGGTGGCAGGGGCTTCGGCAAGAGCTGGCAGGCGACGTTCGAGACGGACGACCGGGCGGAGGTCGAGAAGCTGCTGGCCGAGGCGGGCGCGAGCTGGGAGTGGACCGCCGGCAATGCGCTGCGGACGCGTCAGGTCCGGCCCTCGACGCTCCGGCACCCGGTCACCGGTGAGGACGTCTGGTTCAACCAGGCGGACCAGTGGCACCCCGCGACGCTGGGCGAGGAGACCATGCGCGAGCTCGCGGCCATCGTCCCCGCGGACGAGCTGCCGCAGTCGGTGACCTTCGCCGATGGCTCCCCCATCCCCGACGAGTACGTGCTCGAGATCCGCGAGAAGGGACTGGCGCTGGCCGTTGACGTCGACTGGCGGCAGGGCGACGTCCTGGTCATCGACAACGTCGCCGTCGCACACGGGCGCAGGGCGTTCGCCGGAAGCCGCCGGGTCCTGGTCGCCATGTCGCGCTGAGAGCACCGGGCAGAACGCGGGAGCCCTGGTCCGCAGCCGGTGGACCAGGGCTCCCGGTTCGGTCGGTGGCGACCGGGGCGTCACTCGGGCGGCGGGACGATCTTCGCCTCATGGGCGGCGATGGCGAGCTGCACCCGGTCGCGTGCATCGAGCTTGGCGAGCAGGCGCGCCACATGGCTCTTGGTGGTGGCCGCGCTGATGTACAGGTGGGCGGAGATCTCGCTGTTGGACATGCCGCGCCCGATCAGGGTCAGGACCTCTAGCTCGCGGTCGGTGAGCCGCTCGACCTTGCGGCCTGCAGCAACGGCCTGCCGATCAGCCGTTGAACGCCTTAACGTGGCGCAACCGATCCTCCTATCGTTGGGACGATAACCGGTCCAAGGAACTGGAGAGGACCTGATTCAATGTCACATACGCTGAAATGGCAGGCTGTTGAGGGCAAGCCGGCCATAACGCAGGTCGCCGGTCTCACCGGGATGACACAGGTCCGCGCATGGCTCGAGGATGTCCGTCCGCAACTGACCGCGGCTCTGCGGGAATACGGCGCGATCTACCTGCGTGGTCTGCCGATGGCGACCATCGAGGACTTCGCGCAGATCCGAGACGTGCTCATCAGCGAGCGGACGCCGTACCGGGAGAAGACCACTCCCCGCAGCCGGCTCGGCGACGATGTCTTCTCTTCGACGGACCTCCCGGCCGCGCAGTCGATCCGGATGCACAACGAGAACAGCTACACGCTGACCTTCCCCGGCCGGTTGTTGTTCGGCTGCCTGATCGCACCAGCGCAGGGCGGGGCGACGCCCGTCGCGGACTGCCGGAAGGTCCTCGACGCGCTCCCCGATCAGGTGGTCGAGAAGATCCGGACCGCCGGGTGGCGACTCTCGCGCAGCTACTCCGAGCACATTTCCACCGACTGGCAGACCGCGTTCGCCACCGATGACGTGGACGAGGTCGCGCGCTACTGCGCGGGCAACCTCATCGGCCACCAGTGGTACGACGACGGCACCCTGAAGACGAGCCAGATCCGTCCCGGCATCATCACCCACCCGTCGAGTGGCGAGGAGGTGTGGTTCAACCACCTGCTCTTCTGGAACGAGTGGGCGCTGGAAGAGGAGCTGCGGGAGGCACTGGTCGATGAGTTCGGACGCGACGGTCTTCCGTTCAACACCGAGTTCGGTGACGGGGCCGCGCTGAGCAACCAGGACCTCCAGGCCATCCAGGCGGCCTATGACGCGGCCACGGTGCGCGAGACCTGGCAGCCGGGCGACGTGATGCTGGTCGACAACATCCTGACCGCACACGGCCGGGATCCGTTCCGCGGCGACCGGAAGATCGTGGTGGCCATGGGCGACCCGGTCGAGCTCTCCGAGTGCCGGCCGACCGTCGAGCCCGCGCCCGCGTTCGCCTGAACCTGAGCGGCGCCGTCAGACCGGGTCGGTCCAGTGGCCGCGCCATGCCCCATTCCTGTGCACAAGGAGCCCGTTCCCGTGACTGACCTCGCCCAGAAGCCGGTTGACCTGGTAGCACGCTTCCGCGCTACCGCACAGCACGCCCCGGACCGGATCGCCGTACGGGGCGCCGACGGTGAGCTCACCTTCGCCGAGCTCGACCGGCGGACCGCACAGCTCGCCGGCGCGCTGGCCGCCCGTGGCATCGGCGCCGGCGACCTGGTCGGGGTCAGCCTGCCGCGCAGCACCCAGCTGGTCGTGTCGCTGCTCGCGGTGTGGCGGGCGGGTGCGGCCTACCTCCCGCTGGACCCCCGCTATCCGGTGGACCGCCTGGAGTTCATGGCCAAGGACGCCGGCATCCGGGTACTGCTGGGCGCCCCCGACCACGTCCTGGGGGCATCCGGCCTCGACGTCGTCGACCCGGACTCCGCGACCGGCGCCCCCGAAGCCGCCGGCTCGGGGCCGGTGGCCGCCAATCCGCTCGACCCGGCGTACGTGATCTACACCTCGGGCTCAACCGGTCGGCCCAAGGGCGTCCAGGTCGGACGGGGATCCGTCGCAGACCTGGTCACGGCCCTGGAGCGGGCCGGCGTCTACGCCGAAGAGCCGCGGGTCGTCGGCTGGAACGCCAGTGTCTCCTTCGATGCCTCGGTGAAGCAGTGGGCGCGGATCTGCCGCGGCGACACCATCGCCATCCTCGACGAGGACCAGCGCACCGATCCCGTCCAGCTCCGGACCCTGCTCGACGCGTACGGCATCCAGGACCTCGACCTCACCCCCTCCCACTGGGAGCTGGTGCGGACCTGCCTGCTGGACAGCGGTGCCGACGGCCCGCTGCCGCGTCTGTTCATGGGCGGGGAGCCGGTGCCGGAGCGGACCTGGCAGGAGATATCCAAGGCGACCGCGAACGGGCTGCTCGAAGCGGTGAACCTCTACGGTCCGACCGAGTGCACCGTGGACGCCACCAGTGCCTGGATCACCGGTGGGGGAGCGCACATCGGCCACCCGCTGCCGGGCACCCGGGCGTACGTGGTCGGAGACGACCTCCGGCAGGTGACCGCTCCCGGTGAGACGGGCGAGCTGTACTTGGCAGGCGAGGGCCTGGCCCTGGGCTACCTCAACCGGTCGGCCCTGACCGCCGAGCGCTTCGTCGCCGACCCGTTCGCGGCGAACGGCAACGGGCCTTTCCTGCCCGGCGGCGGGCAAGGAGGGAGGATGTACCGCACTGGAGACCTGGTCCGCCTGCGAGCCGACGGTTCGCTGGACTTCATCGGCCGGGTCGACCGCCAGGTCAAGATCCGCGGCTTCCGGATCGAACTCAGCGAGGTCGAGGACGCGGTCTCCTCGCACCCCCGGGTGACCACCGCCGTGCTGACCGGCTACCGGGACCCCGCGCTCGGTGACCAGTTGGTGGCCTACTACGTCGCCGACGAGCCGCCGACCGGCGCGGAGTTGCGCGACCACTGCGCGGCAGTGCTCCCCGAGTTCATGGTCCCTTCGGTCTTCGTGGCGGTCGACGCCATTCCGCTGACCGTCAACGGCAAGGTCGACTGGGAGGTACTGCCCGCGCCGCATGCGGCACCCGCCGAGCAGTTCGTCGAGCCCCAGGGAACGGTCGAGAAGCTGCTCGCCGAGGTCTGGTCGAAGGTCCTGGGCCGGGACCGGATCAGCGCCGACGACAACTTCTTCGCACTGGGCGGCCACTCGCTCGTCGCGCTGCGCGTCATCAGCCGGCTCAAGCGCGAGCTCGGCCTGGCCGTGCGGACCAAAGAGGTGTACCAGCACCCGCAGTTGCGCGAACTGGCCGGGTACGTCGAGGCCAAGCTCGCCGCAGCTCCCGAGACCCCCTGACCCATCACATCGCAAGGGATCCCACCCATGGCCACCGCCCAGGACCTCATCGTCGTCCGATCCCGCCGAACGGAGAATGCCGCCCGCACCCTGATCTGCCTCGGCTTCTGCGGCGGCGGCACCGGGCAGTACCACCAGTGGGGCGGCGTCCTCCCTCCGGACGTCGACCTCGCCGCCATCTGCTACCCGGGCCGGGAAGGCCGCTTCATGGAGGATTTCGCCCAGACCTGGGACGCCCTCGCCGACGACACGACCCAGGCCGTGCTCTCCGCCGCGGCCGAGGGCCCCTATGTGCTCCTCGGTCACAGCATGGGCGGCTGGATGGCCTTCGACGTCACCGTGCGCATCGAGCAGCTCGGCGGCCCCGCGCCCGAGGCGCTCGTGGTGTCCTCCGCCAACGCGGCCAACCGCGGACTGACCGCCCAGGACGGGTCCCCGACTCAGCAGGACACCGACGAGCAGCTGCTCGGCTGGATGACCATGCACGGGATGCTGCCCGAGCACGTCGTCAACGACCCGGACCTGCAGGAACTCGCGGTCGAGCTGATGCGGGCCGACATCCGGGTCCGAGACACCTTCCACTACGTTCCCGGCTCGAAGGTCAGTGTGCCGCTGCAGGTCCTGACCGGCGAGACGGACACGGTGATCGAGCCCAACGCCGGCGAGTACTGGCGGGACCTCACGACCGGTGACTTCCGGCACGACGTCCTGCCCGGCGGCCACTTCTACACGCCGGAGGTCTGGAGTCGGATTCCGACCTACATCCCGGCCCTCTCCGGGGCGTTCAGTTCCCGCTGACGCCCTCCGGGGGCTCTCGGACCAACAGCGCGGGCGCCGAGGCTGTATCACAGCCTCGGCACCCGCGCTTCGGCGTTCCCGCCGGCCCCGAGCCCGCGCCGTCCGACGACCCGGCCGCGACCTGGGCTCTGACTCGGGCGTGACCAGGCTCGGCCCGGACCGGAGCCCAAGCCCACCGCGGGGGCATTGCCGCACCAGCGCCCCACGCTGAGTGGCCGAGGGGAATCTCACCCCCGGCCCTCACAGAGTGGAGTAGGCCGCCGACGAGGTGCCCGTGGTGCGGGTCCTTTTCCGACGGCCCCTTCCCGAACGGGACGGGCCGGCTTCCCGGCATCCCGCTCTCCAATGGATCAGCTCGTTTCGCTTCGCGCCGGCCATGACCGGCCGCCTGTCGGTGAGGACGGCAAGCGAAGGGGAGGGCCGCCACCCGCGGTGCGGATGACGGCCCTCCCCTTCGCTTGCGGCGTGCCTACCGCTGCGCCCGTAGGAGACCGCTACGACCGGCCCGAGCCCAGCCACCCCTCGACGGCGGCCCACACCTGGCCCAGCGTGTGAGGCCGCATCATGTCGGCGTGCGCGAAGGGAAGGCTCACCTCAGTGATCTCCCCGGAGATGTACGGCTCCCACCGCTGCGCCCACGGCACATCGGTCGCCTTGCCCTCCGCCGCGACCACCACCAGGGCATCCCCGCCGAACCGACCGGTCCGGTGCTCCACCCGCAGCTGGCTGTTGTTCTCGAAGACGCGCAGGACGCGGCTCAGCTCCTCGTCCGAGATCCCGCCGAGGACAGCGCCCATATCCGCCCGGAGCTCCCGGAGTCTCTGGGCGCGCACGTCGTTCTCGCCGGACGCCGACGAGCTCGCCGGGTCGTCGGACCGGTCCGCCTCCCCAGCGTTGCGGGATGCCTCGCCGACCGCGGCGGGATCCGCGTCCTGCTCCGCCGGGAAGGTGTCCAGAATGACCAGCGCGGCCACCTGCTCACCCGCAGCCTGGAGTTGCACCGCGATCTCATGCGCCATCGTCCCCCCGAAGGAGTAACCCACCAGATGGTAGGGGCCGCTCGGCTGCACGGAACGAATCTGCTCAATGTACGCCGCGGCCATCTCCACGGCACAGGTTGCGAGTTCACTCGTGCCGTCGAGCCCGTCGGCCTGCAGCCCGTAGAGCGGATACTCCTGCGGGATGTACCGGGCCAGCGGCAGGTAGCACCAGCTCGACCCGCTTCCGGGATGCACGAAGAAGAACGGCGACTTGCTGCCGCTCGACCGGATGGAAAGCATGCCGCCGAGCGCGTCCTTGACCGACGACAAGGACAGCCTGCTGAGCAGTCCCGCCACAGTCGGGTTGGTCATCAGGTCGCGCACCGTCACCGACAAACCACGCGACCGCAGCTCCTCCACCAGCGACACCGCCAGCAGCGAGTGCCCGCCCAGGGCGAAGAACTCGTCGTCGAGCCCGACGCTCTCCAACCCCAGCACCTTCGCGAACGCCTCGCACACGGTCTGTTCGAGGGCACTGAGCGAGCCGGCGCCGTCGGGAGCCTTCGCACTCACGGCATACTGCGGGGCCGGCAGGGCCTTGCGGTCCACCTTGCCGTTGACGGTCAGCGGCAGCGCGTCCATGACCACGACCGCGGCGGGGACCATGTACTGCGGCAACCACTCGGCCGCGAAAGCAGCCACCACGGCCGCCAGTTCCTCGCCCGTACCATCAACGGCCGGCACCACGTAGGCCACCAGACGCTTGTCACCCGGCACGTCCTCACGCACCACCACCACCGCCTGCGCGACCTGCGGATGCCCGACCACCACCGCCTCGACCTCACCCGGCTCGATCCGGAAACCACGGAGCTTCACCTGATCATCCGCACGACCCAGATACTCCAGCCTGCCATCGGCGTTCCAGCGGACCCGGTCACCCGTGCGGTACATCCTCCCCCAGCCTTCGGCCGGGGGGACCCCCATGCCGCTGCCGAACGGGCAGGCCACGAACCGCTCAGCCGTCAAACCGGCACGACCCACATACCCGCGCGCCAACTGCACACCCGCGATGTACAACTCACCCGGCACACCCACCGGAACCGGCTGCAGGAACTCATCCAGCACATACAGACGCGTGTTGGCGATCGGACGACCGATCGGCACCGTATCGGCAATGTCCTGGCCCGCGGTGAGCTCGAAGACGCAGCAACCCACCACCGTCTCGGTCGGCCCGTACTCGTTCACCACCACCGAACCCGGAACCCGCGCCAACCACGCCCGCACATCAGCACCGTGCAGCGCCTCACCACCCACCACCAGACGACGCGTCGAACCCGCAGCCTGCTCGTCCGACACCAACTCGGCCAGCAGCGGCAGATGACCCGGCACCGCCTTCACCAACCCGAACCGACCCCGGCCACTGAGCAGTTCAGCCAGACCCTCCGCACCACCAGCCGCACTCGCCACCACCGCCGAACCCGACACCAACGGCACCACCACACTCGTCACCGTCAAATCGAACGACAACGACGAATGCAACGGCGCACCACCACCCCCCTCCATCCCATACGCCCCAACCGCCCACCGCACATAGTTCGCCAACCCACCATGCGTGACCGCCACACCCTTCGGCCGCCCCGTCGACCCCGACGTATAGATCACATACGCCAACTGCCCAGGCAACACCTCGACCTCAGGAGCCGTCACGGGCTGCCCCGCCAAAGCCCCCACCACCAACGGCTCATCCACCGCGATCGTGCGAACCCGCCCCACCCGCAGCTCGTCCAGCACCTCCTCCACACCCACCAGCACCGACGCACCACTGTCCCGCAACATGAACGCCAACCGCTCCGCCGGATACTCAGGATCCAACGGCACATACGCCGCCCCCGCCTTCCACACCCCCAACACCGCGACGACCATCTCCACACCACGCGGCAGACACAACCCCACCAGCGACTCCGCACCCACACCCTGCAACCGCAGATAATGCGCCAACCGGTTCGCCCGCGCGTCCAACTCCGCATACGACAGCTCGACACCCTCAGACACCACCGCCACCGCATCCGGCGTCCGCGCCACCTGCGCCGCGAACAACCCCGGCAACGTCGACGACGCCACCTCGACCTCGACCGCCGTGTCGTTCCACTCCTCCAAGAGCAGGCGACGCTCAGCCGGATCGAGCACATCCACCGCCGACAATCGCGTCTGCGGCTCAGCGACAACCGTCTCGACGACCCGCAGCAGCCAACCCGCGAAACGCTCCACCGTCCCCGCATCGAACAGATCCGCAGCCGCGATCAACCTCCCCCGGATACCCGCCGGCTTGCCCTGCACATCAAAGACCTCACCAACACTCACGTCCAGGTCGAACCTCGCCGCCGGCGCACCCGCGGCAAGCGCCCCAGGCCGCAACCCAGGCAACTCCAACGCCGCCGAAGCCGTGTTCTGCACCGTGAGCATGACCTGGAAGAGCGGGTGACGGGCCATCGACCGGACCGGCGACAACTCCTCCACCAGCTTCTCGAACGGCACGTCCTGATGCTCGAACGCGCGCAGGCTGGTCTCCCGCACCCGCTCCAGCACCTCGTCGAAGGTCGGGTCACCGGACAGGTCGGTCCGGATCACCAGGGTGTTGACGAAGAACCCGACCAGGTTGTTGAGCGCCTCATCGGTGCGCCCGGCGATCGCGGAACCAATCGGGATGTCCACCCCCGCCCCCAGGCGGTTCAACGTCACCGCCAACGCCGCCTGCAGCACCATGAACAAGGTCGCCCCCCGCTCCCGGGCCAGCGCCGCCAGTCGCTGGTGCGTCTGCGCGGACACGGCCAGCTCCACACTCTCACCGCGGTGCGAAGCCGTCGCCGGGCGTTGACGGTCCACCGGCAGCTCCACCTCCTCCGGCACCCCCGCCAACGCCTCGCGCCAATACGCCACCTGCCCGGACAGCACACTGCCCGGATCGTCCTCGCTCCCGAGCACCTCCCGCTGCCACAACGCATAGTCCGCGTACTGCACCGGCAACGCGGCCCAGTCGGGCATCCGGCTCTCCAGCCGAGCGGTATACGCCATGGAGATGTCCCGCGCCAGCGCACCGGTCGACCAGCCGTCACTGGCGATGTGGTGCACCAGCACCACCAGCACATGCTCCTGCGGTGCCACCTCGAACACCGTCGCCCGCAGCGGAATCTGCACGGCCAGATCAAACAGGTAGCCAGAGGCTTCGGCCACCGCCGCATCCAGCCCGTCCGGTTCGACCACCACGACCGGCACGTCGAAGCCGCACTCCTCCAGCGACAGCACCCGCTGGAACGGCCCACCATCCACCACCGGGAACACCGTGCGCAGCACCTCGTGCCGACCCACCACATCCCGCAGCGCCTCAGCCAGGGCCTCCCGGTCCAACTCCCCGGTCAACCGCAGCGCCATCGGAATGTTGTAGGTCGCACTCGGACCCTCCAACTGCCCCAGGAACCACAGCCGACGCTGCGCGAACGACAGCGGCACCCGCTCCGGACGCACCACCGGCACCAACGCCGCACGGCCCGCGCCGGCCTCACCCATCCACGCCGCGACCGCGGCCGGCGTCGGACGCTCGAACAGCACCCGCAACGGCAACTCCACACCCAGCACCGCACGCACCCGGCTCACCAACCGCATCGCCAACAGCGAATGACCACCCAGCGCGAAGAAGTCGTCATCGACACCGACTCGATCGAGTCCCAGGACCTCGGCGAACGCCTGGCACAGAAGCTCCTCCCGCACCGTCGCCGGTGCCCGGCCCGCGCCGGCCAGGCCCGTGTGGTCCGGGGCGGGCAGGGCCTTGCGGTCCACCTTGCCGTTGACGGTCAGCGGCAGCGCGTCCATGACCACGACCGCGGCCGGGACCATGTACTGCGGCAACCACTCGGCCGCGAAAGCAGCCACCACGGCCGCCAGTTCCTCGCCCGTACCATCAACGGCCGGCACCACGTAGGCCACCAGACGCTTGTCACCCGGCACGTCCTCACGCACCACCACCACCGCCTGCGCGACCTGCGGATGCCCGACCACCACCGCCTCGACCTCACCCGGCTCGATCCGGAAACCACGGATCTTCACCTGATCATCCGCACGACCCGCGTACTCCAGCTCGCCGTCGGCGTTCCACCGCGCCAGGTCTCCGGTGCGGTACAGCCGGCCACCCGCCGGCCCGTACGGATCGGCGACGAACCGCTCAGCCGTCAGCCCCGAGCGCGCCACGTACCCACGCGCCAACCCCGCACCCGCCACATACAACTCACCCGCCACACCCACCGGCACCAGGCGCAACGCGACATCCAGCACGTAGGCGCGCATGTTGTCGAGCGGCCGCCCGACCGGCAGCGCGCCCTCGCCGTCCACCACGGTGTGCGTGGCGACGAACGTGGTGGCCTCGGTCGGCCCGTACCCGTTCACCACCACGATGTCCGGGCAGGCCGCCCGCACCCGGGCCACAGCCACCGGCGACAGCACGTCACCACCGGCCCACACCTCACGCACCCCGGCCAGACACCCCGGATCCTCCTCCACCACCACGGCGAACAGCCCCGCCGTCAACCACAGCGCCGTGACCCCGAACGAGGAGACCACCTCGGCGAGCAAGACCGCCGTGACATCACCGGCCGGCATCACCACGACCCGACGCCCGGTCAGCAACGGCACCCACAGCTCCATCGTCGACGCGTCGAAAGAGTACGGCGAGTGCAGCAGCACCCGCTCAAACCCCGCACCCGCGAACCGCCGGTCCCGCGCCAGCGCCGCCACGTCCGCATGCGTCACCGCCACACCCTTGGGGCGACCGGTCGAGCCGGAGGTGTACATCACATACGCCAACTGGCGCGGGGAGCACGGAACGTCGACCGGCTCGGCAGTCGTCGCGTCGACCGTCAGCATGGTCAGGCCCAACTCCTTGGCCTGCTCCCGCAGTCCAGCATCGGTGAGCACCACCTTCGCGCCCGTCTCGGACACGATCGCCTGCCGATGCGCCAACGGGTAGCGGCTGTCCAGCGGCACATAGCACCCGCCCGCCTTCACCACACCCAGCAGCGCCACCACCAGATCCGCCGAGCGCTCCATCAGCACCGCGACACCCGACTCCGCGCGCACGCCGTGCTCGACCAGGCGCCGCGCCACAGCATTCGCCCGCGCATCCAGCTCCGCATACGTCAGCTCGAGGCCCTCGGCCACCACCGCCACCGCATCCGGCGTCGCAGCCACCCGCGCCGCGAACAACCCCGGCAACGTCGACGGCTCGACCCCGACCGCCGTGTCGTTCCAGCCCGTCAGGACGAGCTCGCGCTCCTCCTCGGCCATCAACTCGACGTCGATGATCCGGCGTTCCGGTGCCGCCAGCAGCTCCCGCAGTACCCGGACGAAGCCGGTGCCGATCCGCTCGGCGGTCTGCTCGTCGAACAGGTCGCGGGCGAAGACCACGCTGGCCGTCAGGCCGGCGGGGGCGCCTGCCGTGCCGAACTTCTCGCAGAAGGTGAAGTTGAGGTCGAACTTGGCCGGGGCCGGCCCGCCGGCCACCGACTTGGCGGTGAGGCCCGGGAGGTCCAGCACGGGCTGGGCGTTGTTCTGCAAGGAGAGCATCACCTGGAAGAGCGGGTGACGGGCCATCGACCGGACCGGCGACAACTCCTCCACCAGCCGCTCGAACGGCACATCCTGATGCTCGAACGCGCGCAGGCTGGTCTCACGCACCCGGCCCAGCAGCTCGATGAAGCTCGGCGCGCCGGCCAAGTCGGTGCGCAGCACCAGGGTGTTGACGAAGAAGCCCACCAGGTCGTTGAGGCCCTCGTCCATCCGGCCGGCGACCGCGGTGCCGATCGGAATGTCGGTGCCGGCGCCGAACCCGGACAGCAGCACGGCGAGCGCCGCCTGCAGCACCATGAACGGGGTACAGCCCTTGGCGCGGGCCAGTTCGGTGATCCCCCGGTGGAGTTCAGCGGGCACCTGGAACTCCACGGTGCCGCCGCGGTGGCCGGCGACGGGCGGGCGGGGCCGATCGAAGGGCAGCGCGAGCTCCTCGGGCAGCTCGGCCAGCGCCTGCCGCCAGTAGGCGAGTTGCTCGATGAGCAGACTCTCCGGGTCGTCCTCCTCGCCGAGCAGCTCGCGCTGCCAGAGCGCGTAGTCGGCGTACTGGCCGGGCAGTTCGTCCCAGTCGGGCGCGGTGCCGGCCAGGCGGGCCCGGTAGGCGCTGGAGACGTCCCGGGCGAGCGGGCCCATCGACCAGCCGTCACCGGCGATGTGGTGCACCACCAGCAGCAGCACGTGCTCGGCCTCGCCGCGCGAGAACAGCCAGGCGCGCAGCGGGAGTTCCTCGGCGAGGCGGAAGACGCAGCGAGCGGCGCCGGCCAGTTCGGCGGTCAACTCCGGCTCGGTCATGGCGGTGGCGTCGACCACGGTCAGCAGCGAGCCCACCGACTCGGCGTCCCGGATGTTCTGCCACGGCTGCCCGTCGACCGCCGGGAACACTGTCCTCAGCACCTCGTGGCGGGTCACCACGTCGCGCAGGGCGCCGTCCAGCGCCGCGATGTCGAGGGTGCCGGTGAGCCGCAGGCCCTGCGGGATGTTGTAGGTGGCGTTCGGGCCCTCCAGCTCGCTCAGGAACCAGAGCCGCTGCTGGGCGAAAGAAACCGGGATCATCGTTCAGGACTCCTTGTTCCCGCGCATTGCCCGGAACGCGGGCCGTGCCTTCTTGTTCGCCGATTCGAGCCGCTTTGCCACACCGGCGACCGTCGGTGCCTCGAAGATGGCCTGGATGGGCAGTTCCACGTTGAGTGCTTTCCGGATCCGGCTGACCAGTCGCACCGCCAGCAGCGAGTGACCGCCCAGGGCGAAGAAGTCGTCGTCGAGCCCGACCGACGCAACTCCCAGCACCTGCGCGAACGCCTCGCAGAGCTGCTGTTCGCGTGGCGTGGTCGGGGGCCGGTGGGCGGCCGCAGGGCCCAGGTCGGGGGCCGGCAGGGCCTTGCGGTCCAGCTTGCCGTTGACGGTCAGCGGCAGCGCGTCCATGACCACGACCGCGGCGGGGACCATGTACTGCGGCAACCACTCGGCCGCGAAAGCAGCCACCACGGCCGCCAGTTCCTCGCCCGTACCATCAACGGCCGGCACCACGTAGGCCACCAGACGCTTGTCACCCGGCACGTCCTCACGCACCACCACCGCCGCCTGCGCGACCTGCGGATGCCCGACCACCACCGCCTCGACCTCACCCGGCTCGATCCGGAAACCACGGATCTTCACCTGCTCGTCCGCACGACCCGCGAACACCAACTGCCCCTCAGCCGTCCACCGCGCCCGGTCACCCGTGCGGTAGAACCGCTCGCCCGGCGCACCGAAGGGGTTCGCCACGAACCGCTCCCCGGTCAGCCCCGCACGGCCCAGGTAGCCGCGGGCCAGCCCCGCGCCCGCAACGTACAACTCGCCCGCCACACCGACCGGTACGGGCTGCAGAGACTCGTCCAGCACGTACACCCGGGTGTTGACCACCGGCGTGCCGATCGCCACCACCGACGACGCCGGATCGCACCGCCACAACGTGGCATCCACCGTCGTCTCCGTCGGGCCGTAGGAGTTGAACATCCTGCGACCCTCGGCCCAGCGCGCCATCACCTCCGACGGACACGCTTCACCCGCCGTCACCACCACCACGCCACGATCCACCGAACCCGCGTCCAGCGTCGCCAACACCGCTGGCGGCAACGTCACATGCGTCACCCCCTGCTCCGCCAGGAACACCGGCAACGCCTCACCCAGCCGCCGGTCCTGCGGAATGACCACCAACGCGGCACCCGACAGCAACGCCATGAACCACTCCCACCCGAAGGTGTCGAAACCCGCCGAGGCGAACTGCCCCACCCGCGAACCAGCACCAACCCCCAACCACCGCACATGACCCGCCACCTGGTGCGCCACACCCGCATGCGACACCAGTACACCCTTCGGGCGCCCCGTCGACCCCGACGTGTAGATCACATACGCCGGATGCGCCGCAAGCAACGGCAACCGACGCTCCGCATCCGTCACCCCCTCACCCGACAACCCGGCCAGCTCCGCAACCGTCGCAGCATCGTCCAGGACCACCACCGGGACCGACCCCGCCAGCACCCCGGCCGTAGCCCGGCTCGCAACAGCCAGCACCGAAGCGGCGTCCCGCACCATGTACGCGATCCGCTCCGCCGGATACCCCGGATCCACCGGCATGTACGCGCCGCCCGCCTTCGCCACCGCGAGCAACGACACCATCAGGTCCACACCGCGCTCCAGGCACACCGCCACCACCGACTCCGGCCCCACCCCCGCACCGATCAGATGACGCGCCAACCGGTTCGCCCGCGCATCCAACTCCGCGTACGACACCTCGACACCGTCAGCCACCACCGCCACCGCAGCCGGAGCCAGCCCCACCCGCTCCTCGAACAACCCCGGCAACGTCGACGCCGCCACCTCGACCGCCGTGTCGTTCCACTCCTCCACCACCAGGCGACGCTCAACCTCACCCAGCACCCCCACCACCGACAACCGCGTCTGCGGAGCCTCCTCCAAAGCGGCAGTCAGGTTCGTGACGGCGGCCTGCAACAGCGCGCAGATCCGCTCCGCATCGGCCGGTGCCACCGCTTTGGCGGTCAGGAAGAAGCCACTCCCCATGTCGTCGACGGCCACGCTCACGGGGTAGTTGGTGGGGTCGCTCGCGGTCAGCACCCCGACGCCCTCAAGGCCGGGGCCACTGCCCTGTGCAGCGGCCTCGCTGTGCCGGTAGTTGAAGATCGAGGTGAACAGCGGGCTACCGCCCGTTACCCCACTTGCCTGCTGCGCCAGCGAGAGCGGCGCGTGCTCGTGCACCAGCAGCTCAGCCAACTGGCCCCGCATGCCGTCCAGCGCCTCACCCGCACTCTGCGAGTCCAACCGCACCCGCACCCGCACCGGCAGGGTGTTCATGAACAGACCCGGCACCCGGTCCGAACCGGCGCCCGCGTTCATCCGGCCGAACAGCACCGTACCGAACACCACATCGTCACGGCCCGACAGCGATGCCAGCACCCGCGCCCACGCCAGGTGGAACACCGTCGCCGCACTCACGCCCTGCCGCCGCGCCACCTCACGCACCCGGCCGGCCACCTCAGCATCGAGGGGAACCTGGCAGTGCATCGCGGCGGTGCCGTCACCATGCACATCCAGCAACCCGAACGGCGCCGTCGTCTCGGTGACGTCCCCGAGCAGCTCGGTGAAGTACCGCTCGTGCTCCTCCCGCGGCGTACCCAGGCGGGCCTGCGCCACGAAGTCGCGGAACGGCAACGGCTCCGGCAACGTGTCGGCACGGCCGGACACGAATGCCCGAAGCTCCCCGAGCAGCACGTCCCGTGAGGTGTGGTCCCCCACCAGGTGGTGCATTCGCAGCAGTGCCAGCCAGCGGTCACCGCCGGGCTCCGCCGCGATGTGGACCGTCATCAGGGGCGCCCGGGTCAGATCCATCCACGATCCGCCGATCGCCAGCAACTGCTCCACCGGGTCGGGGCCCTGCGGGTCCAGCACGACCTCCTGGACCGGCAGCTCCACCCGACGCGACACCACCTGCACCGGCTCGGCCAGGCCGTCCCACACGAACGCCGTGCGGTAGACGTCATGCCGGTCGATCACCTCCCGCAGCGCGTCCAGGAACGCGTCCACCCGCTCCCGCGAGTCGAATCCCAACACCGACGGCCGCATGTAGACATCCGCCTCGGACCCCTGATCCGCCATCAGATGGTGGAAGAGCAAGCCCTCCTGGAGCGGGGCCAGCGGGTAGACATCCGCCACATTGGCCGCACCGCCCTCGACCTCCGCCACGATCCGCTCGATCTCCGCCTCGGTCAGCTCCACCAGCGGCAGCATCTCCGGCGTGATCCCGACGGCACCCTCAGGAATCAGGTTCGGCGGAACCACCACCTGGACCGGCCCGGCAGCGCCGGCCAGCCCGGCCGGCGTGGGGTTGCGCAGCAGGGTGCGGATGGAGATCGACACACCCCGGACCCGCAGGTACTCCACCAGCGACACCGCCAGCAGGGAGTGACCCCCCAGGGCGAAGAAGTTGTCCTCCACGCCGACGCTCTCCAGCCCCAGGGCGTGTGCGAACGCGGCGCACAGGATCTCCTCCTGCACCGTTGCGGGACCACGGCTCACCCGGACGTCCTCATCCGCGGTGCCGGAGTCGTCCGGTGCGGGCAGGGCCGCGAGGTCCAGCGCCCCGTCCGACGTCAGCGGCAGCGTGTCCAGCACCACCACGGAGGGCACCAGCTGCTCCGCCAGGCGGTCGCCGGCGAACTGCCGCACCGCGTCCGCCAACGCTGCGTGATCAGCGCCGGAGTCGGCGGGTACGACATAGGCGACCAGGCTCCCGCTGGCTCCCGTCCGGGATGCCTGGTCGTCGTCCGCATCGTGCTCGCGCTCGATGACCGCCAGCTGAGCCAAGCCGGGCTGCGTGGCCAGCACGGTCTGCACCTGACGCGTGGTTCGCCCGCGCGTCAGGATCCGCTCCCGCTCGTCCTCACCCAGCACGGCCACCGCCGCAAGCCGGGTCCGCGGCTCGGCCGTGACCGTCTCAAGGACGCGAACCAGCCAGACCGCGATCCGCTCGGCCGTGTCCGCGTCGAACAAGTCGGCTGCCGCAACCATGACACCACGCAGGCCCGCCGGAGCGCCCTGGGCGTCGAAGACCTCCCCGAGCGACATGCTCAGGTCGAACTTCGCCACCCCCGTTCCAGCGGCCTGCCGGCCGACCCGCAACCCCGGCAGCTCCAGCAGCTCCAGCTCGGACCGGCCATCGCCGGAGGCCGCGGCGGTGTTCTGCAGGGTGAGCATGACCTGGAACAGCGGGTGACTGGCCACCGAACGCGCCGGCGCCAACTCCTCCACCAGCTTCTCGAACGGCACATCCTGGTTCTCGTACGCGCGCAGGCCCGTCTCCCGGACCCGCTCGACCACCTCACCGAAGGTCGGGTCACCGGACAGCTCGGTACGGATCACCAACGTGTTGACGAAGAACCCGACCAGATCGTTGAGCGCCTCATCGGTGCGCCCGGCGATCGCCGCACCGATCGGGATGTCCGTGCCCGCACCGATCCGGTTCAGGGTGACCGCCAACGCCGCCTGCAGCACCATGAACAAGGTCGCCCCCTGCTCCCGGGCCACCGACAGCAGGCCCTCGTGCAGCCCTGCGGGGATCTCCAGCCCCACTGTGTGACCGCGGTGGGTGGGTGTCGCGGGCCGCGCCAGGTCAGTGGGCAGGACGAGCTCCTCCGGGACCCCGGCCAACGCCTCACGCCAGTACGCCACCTGCCCGGACAGCACACTGCCCGGATCGTCCTCACTCCCGAGCAACTCCCGCTGCCACAACGCGTAGTCCGCGTACTGCACCGGCAGCGCCGCCCAGTCCGGCACCCGACCCGCGACCCGCGCCGCATACGCCACCGACACGTCCCGCGCCAACGGCGCCGTCGACCAGCCGTCCCCGGCGATGTGATGAACCACCACCACCAACGCATGGTCGTCCTCGCCGAGCGCGAACAGCGTCGCCCGAAGCGGGATCTCCGACGTCAGGTCGAACGCGTACCCGACCGCCTCCGCCACCGCCGCATCCAGCTCCTGCGGCGCCACCTCGACCACCGACAGCTCGAAGCCGCACTCCTCCAGCGACAGCACTCGCTGGAACGGCTCACCATCCGCCACCGGCAGGACCGTGCGCAGCACCTCGTGCCGCCCGATCACGTCCCGCAACGCCTCAGCCATGGCCCCACGGTCCAACTCCCCGGTCAGCCGCAGCGCCAGCGGGATGTTGTAGGTCGCGCTCGGACCCTCCAACTGCCGTAGGAACCACAGCCGTCGCTGCGCGAACGACAGCGGCACCCGCTCCGGACGCACCACCGGCACCAACGCCGCACGGCCCGCGCCGGCCTCACCCATCCACGCCGCGACCGCGGCCGGCGTCGGACGCTCGTACAGCATCCGCAGGGGCAACTCCACGCCCAGCACCGCGCGCACCCGGACTATCAGCCGCATCGCCAGCAGCGAATGACCACCCAGCACGAAGAAGTCATCCTCCACACCGACCGCGGGCAGCCGCAGCACCTGCGCGAACGCCTGGCACAGCAACTCCTCCTGCACCGTCACCGGACCCCGACCCCCACCCGCCGGCCCCGTATAGTCCGGTGCGGGCAGGGCCTTGCGGTCCACCTTGCCGTTCGCCGTCAGCGGCAACTCCTCCAACACCACCACAGCCGACGGAACCATGTACTCCGGCAGGCTCCGGGCGAGGTGGGCCCGCAGGTCCGCCGCATCCACCTGCACGCCGGCCCGGGGCACGACGTACCCGGCAAGCCGCTGATCCCCCGCATCGCTCCCGTTGACCGTCACCGCCGCCTGTGCCACCAGCTCGTGACGCTCCAGCGCGGCCTCGATCTCACCCAGTTCGATCCGGAAGCCACGCACCTTGACCTGCGTGTCGACCCGTCCCAGGCACTCCAGCGTCCCGTCCCCGCGCCAGCGGGCCAGGTCGCCCGTGCGGTACATCCGCTCACCCCGCGGCCCGAACGGCGCGGCAGTGAACCGCTCAGCACTCAACCCAGGCCGGCCCAGGTACCCCCGAGCCAACTGCGCACCCGCCAGATACAACTCGCCCGCCACACCTGCCGGGACCGGCTGCAGGAACCCATCCAGCACGTAGGCACGCATGTTGGCGAACGGACGCCCGATGGTCACCGGACCCTCGCCGACCTCGGCCGAGGTCGCCCAGACCGTGGCCTCCGTCGGACCGTACAGGTTCACCGCCCACAGGCCCAGCTCCCGCATCCGGCCCGCCAACTCCTCAGACAGCGCCTCACCGCCGACCAGCACCCGCACCTCGCGCGGCCAGTCAGCCTCACCGGACAGCAGAGCCCGCCACAGCGACGGAACAGCCTGAACAGCGGTCACCCCACCCGCGTCGACCAACTCCCGCAACGCCGCCGGATCACGTACCGTCTCCCGCTCGGCAAGCACCACAGCCGCCCCGCACACCAACGGCAGGAACAACTCCAGCGCCGCGATGTCGAAAGACACCGTCGTCACAGCCAGCAGACGGTCGCCAGCCCCCAACGGAACCCGCTGCCCGGCCGCCCGCAAATGGTTCACCAGCGCCTGGTGAGTGACCACGACCCCCTTGGGACGCCCGGTCGAACCCGACGTGTGAATCACATACACCGGATGGGCCGGCAGCAGCGGCACAACCAGATCGGCATCCGTCAGCTGCACCTCCTCGAAGCCCGAGCACTCGGCGCGCAGTTCGGCGGAGTCCAGCACCAGCACCGGCCCGTCAACCGAGTCCGGCAGCACCCGTGCACACCGCTCCGTCGTCAGGACACACACCGGCGCCGCGTCATCCAGCACATAGGCGATCCGCTCCACCGGATACTCCGGATCCACCGGCAGATACGCACCACCAGCCTTCACCACCGCCAGCAGCGACACCACCAGCTCCACGCCGCGCTCCATCATCACCGCGACCACCGACTCCGGGCCCACACCCCGGCCGATCAGCAACCGCGCCAGCCGGTTCGCCCGCGCATCCAACTCCCCGTACGACACCTCGACGCCCTCGAACACCAACGCCACCTCATCCGGCGTCCGCACCACCTGCCCGGCGAACAACCCCGGCAACGTCGACGACGCCACCTCGACCGCCGTGTCGTTCCACTCCTCGACAACCTGACGGCGCTCAGCCTCACCCAGCACCCCCACCGCCGCGAACCGCGACTGCGGAGCCTCCTCCAAGACGGCAGTCAGGTTCGTGACGGCGGCCTGCAACAGCGCGCAGATCCGCTCCGCATCGGCCGGTGCCACCGCTTCGACGATCAGGCTGAAGCCACTCCCGAGGTCGTCGACGGACACGCTCACGGGGTAGTTGGTGTGGTCGCTCACGGTCAGCACCCCGACGCCCTCAAGGCGGGGACCGATCCCGGCCGCCGGTGCCTGGCCGTGGCGGTAGTTGAGGATCGAGGTGAACAGCGGGCTGCCGCCCGTCATCCCGCTCGCCTGCTGCGCCAGCGAAAGCGGCGCGTGCTCGTGCGCCAGCAACTCGGCCAACTGGCCCCGCATGCCGTCCAGCGCCTCACCCGCACTCTGCGAGTCCAACCGCACCCGCACCGGCAGGGTGTTCATGAACAGACCCGGCACCCGGTCCGAACCGGCGCCCGCGTTCATCCGGCCGAACAGCACCGTACCGAACACCACATCCTCACGACCGCTCACCGCGGCCAGCACCCGCGCCCACGCCAAGTGGAACACCGTCGCCGCACTCACACCCTGCCGCCGCGCCACCTCACGCACCCGGCCGGCCACCTCAGCATCGAGGGGAACCTGGCAGCGCACCGCGGCGGTGCCGTCACCATGCAAATCCAGCACACCGAAGGGCGCCGTCGTCTCGGTGACGTCCCCGAGCAGCTCGGCGAAGTACCGCTCGTGCTCCTCGCGTGGCGTACCGAGGCGGGCCTGCGCCACGAAGTCGCGGAACGGCAACGGCTCCGGCAACGTGTCGGCATGGCCGGACATGAATGCCCGCACCTCCCCGAACAGCACATCCAGCGAGGTGTGGTCCTGCACCATGTGGTGGGTTCGCAGCAGTGCCAACCAGCGGTCACCGCCGGGCTCCGCCGCGATGTGGACCGTCATCAGGGGCGCCCGGGTCAGATCCATCCACGACCCGGCAATAGCCCTCAACTGCTCCACCGGGTCGGGGCCCTGCGGGTCCAGCACGACCTCCTGGACCGGCAGCTCCACCCGACGCGACACCACCTGCACCGGCTCGGCCAGGCCCTCCCACACGAACGCCGTGCGGCAGATGTCATGCCGGTCGATCACCCGCTGCAGTGCCGCCAGGAACTCGTCCACGCGCTCCCGCGAGTCGAATCCCAACACCGACGGCAGTACGTAGACATCCGCCTCGGTGCCCTGATCCGCCATCAGATGGTGGAAGAGCAAGCCCTCCTGGAGCGGGGCCAGCGGGTAGACGTCCGCCACATTGGCCGCACCGCCCTCGACCGTGGCCACGATCCGCTCGATCTCCGCCTCGGTCAGCTCCACCAGCGACAGCATCCCGGGCGTGATCTCGACAGCACCCTCGGGAATCAGGTTCGGCGGGACCACCACCTGGACCGGCCCGGCAGCGCCGGCCAGCCCGGCCGGCGTCGGCGTCTGGAACAGGGCCTTCACCGAGACAGAGACACCCCGCGCACGGAGGTTCGCCACCAGGGAAACCACAAGGAGCGAGTGACCGCCCAGGGCGAAGAAGTCGTCATCGACCCCGACCCGGTCGAGTCCCAGGACCTCGGCGAACGCCTGGCACAGAAGCTCCTCCTGCACCGTCGCCGGCGCCCGACCCGCACCCGCCGCATACTCCGGCGCCGGCAGCGCCTTGCGGTCCACCTTGCCGTTCACCGTCAGCGGCAGCTCCTCCAGCACCACCACAGCCGACGGAACCATGTACGCCGGCAACCGCTCGCCCGCGAACTCCCGCAGGCTGGTGATGAGTTCATCCGCACTGGCGTCGACGTCGGCCGGAACCGCGTACGCGACCAGGCGTTTGTCGCCCGGCACGTCCTCACGGACCAGCACCACGGCCTGCTCCAGGCCCGGGTGAGCAGCCAGGACGGCCTGCACCTCACCCGGCTCGATCCGGAAACCACGGATCTTCACCTGCTCGTCCGCACGACCCAGATACTCCAGCTCGCCGTCGGCGTTCCACCGCGCCAGGTCTCCGGTGCGGTACAGCCGGCCACCCGCCGGCCCGTACGGATCGGCGACGAACCGCTCAGCCGTCAGCCCCGGGCGCGCCACGTACCCACGCGCCAACCCCGCACCCGCCACATACAACTCACCCGCCACACCCACCGGCACCGGACGCAACGCGGCATCCAGCACGTAGGCACGCATGTTGTCGAGCGGCCGCCCGACCGGCAGCGCGCCCTCGCCGTCCACCACGGTGTGCGTGGCGACGAACGTGGTGGCCTCGGTCGGCCCGTACCCATTCACCACCACGATGTCCGGGCAGGCCGCCCGCACCCGGGCCACAGCCACCGGCGACAGCACGTCACCACCGGCCCACACCTCACGCACCCCGGCCAGACACCCCGGATCCTCCTCCACCACCACGGCGAACAGCCCCGCCGTCAACCACAGCGCCGTAACCCCGAACGAGGAGACCACCTCGGCCACCGAGACCGCCGTGACATCACCGGCCGGCATCACCACGACCCGACGCCCCGTCAGCAACGGCACCCACAACTCCATCGTCGACGCATCGAAAGAGTACGGCGAATGCAGCAGCACCCGCTCAAACCCCGCACCCGCGAACCGCCGGTCCCGCGCCAGCGCCGCCACGTCCGCATGCGTCACCGCCACACCCTTCGCCCGACCCGTCGAGCCGGAGGTGTACATCACATAGGCCAACCCCTCCACATCACAGGAGATCTCCAACGGCTCCGCAGCGCCCGCGCCGGAAACCTCCAACACCGCCAGACCCAGCTCGGCCGCCTGGCCCCGCAGCTCGGCATCGGTGAGGACGACCGAGGCACCCGTCTCCCCGACGATCGTCCGACGGTGCGCCAGCGGATACCGGGCGTCCAGCGGAACGTAGTAACCGCCCGCCTTCACCACCGCGAGCAACGCCACCACCAACTCGGCCGACCGCTCCATCAGCACCGCGACACCGCACTCCGCGCCCACACCCAGTTCGACCAGCCGCCGCGCCACCGCATTGGCGCGCGCATCCAACTCCGCATACGACAGCTCGACACCCTCAGACACCACCGCCACCGCATCCGGCGTCCGCGCCACCTGCGCCGCGAACAACCCCGGCAACGTCGACGACGCCACCTCGACCTCGACCGCCGTGTCGTTCCACTCCTCCAAGAGCAGGCGACGCTCAGCCGGATCGAGCACATCCACCGCCGACAATCGCGTCTGCGGCTCAGCGACAACCGTCTCGACGACCCGCAGCAGCCAACCCGCGAAACGCTCCACCGTCCCCGCATCGAACAGATCCGCAGCCGCGATCAACCTCCCCCGGATACCCGCCGGCTTGCCCTGCGCATCAAAGACCTCACCAAGACTCACTTCCAGGTCGAACTTCGACGCCCCCAGACCCGCTGACGACGCCAGAGCCGAAGGCAGCGAGCCCGCCCCGGACAGATCCAACGCCGCCGAAGCCGTGTTCTGCACCGTGAGCATGACCTGGAACAGCGGGTTCCGGGCCATCGACCGGACCGGCGACAACTCCTCCACCAGCCGCTCGAACGGCACATCCTGATGCTCGAACGCGCGCAGGCTGGTCTCCCGCACCCGCTCCAGCACCTCGTCGAAGGTCGGGTCACCGGACAGGTCCGTGCGCATCACCAACGTGTTCACGAAGAACCCGACCAGGTCCTCCAAGGCCTTCTCGGTGCGTCCGGCGATCGCCGCCCCGATCGGGATGTCGTTCCCCGCACCCAACCGGTTGAGAGTGACCGCCAGCGCGGCCTGCACCACCATGAACAGGGTCACCCCCCGCTCCCTGGTCACCTTCACCAGACGCTCGTGCACGCCGGCCGGCAGCTCGACTGCCACCGCATGGCCCTGATGACTGGCCACGGCGGGACGCGGCCGATCAGTCGGCAGCTCCAGTTCGGCCGGCGCCCCGGCCAGCGTCTTGCGCCAGTACGCCAGCTGCCGCGAGAGCACGCTGTCCGGGTTCTGCTCGTCGCCGAGCAACTCCTGCTGCCACAGCACGTAGTCCGCGTACTGCACCGGCAGCGGCTCCCACTCCGGTGCCCGACCCGCCGCCCGCGCCGCATACGCCACCGACACGTCCCGCGCCAACGGCGCCGTCGACCAGCCGTCCCCGGCGATGTGATGAACCACCACCACCAACGCATGGTCGCCCTGGCTCACCGTGAACAGCGTTGCCCGCAGCGGGATTTCGGCGGACAGATCGAACGCGTACGCGACCGCCCCGCTCACGGCGCTGGACAGCGACTCCTGGGAAACCGCCTCGACCGCAAGCTCGAACCCGCTGTCCTCGACCTTGAGGACCCGCTGGTACGGCTCCCCGTTCTCGGCCAGGAAGACTGTGCGCAGCACCTCGTGCCGCCCCACCACGTCCCGCAACGCCTCGGCGAGAGCCTCCCGATCCACATCCCCGGTCAGCCGCAGCGCCAGCGGAATGTTGTAGGTCGCACTCGGCCCCTCCAACTGACTCAGGAACCACAGCCGACGCTGCGCAAACGACAACGGAATCATCAGTAGTCCTCCTGCTTACGCATCGGCCGCAGAGTGGGCCTAGCTATGCTCTGGGTCTCGATCTGACTGGCGGGCCGGCCGGCGAGGGCCTCCCGATCCACATCCCCGGTCAGCCGCAGCGCCAGCGGAATGTTGTAGGTCGCACTCGGCCCCTCCGACTGACTCAGGAACCACAGCCGACGCTGCGCAAACGACAACGGAATCGTCAGTAGTCCTCCTGCTTACGCATCGGCCGCAGAGTGGGCCTAGCCATGCTCTGGGTCTCGATCTGACTGGCGAGCCAGCCGGCGAGCCCCTCCGGCGTCCGTGCCTCGAACACCGCCCGGATCGGCAGTTCGGTCCGCAGCGACTCCCGCACCTCACTGACCAGTCGGGTCGCCAGCAGGGAGTGGCCGCCCAAAGCGAAGAAGTCGTCCTCCACGCCAACCCGGTCGAGTCCCAGGACCTGCGCGAACGCCTGGCACAGCAGCTCCTCCTGCGCCGTGGCCGGTGCCCGGCCCGCGCCGGCGGCGTACTCGGGGGCGGGCAGGGCCTTGCGGTCCAGCTTGCCGTTCACCGTCAGCGGCAACTCCTCCAGCACCACCACCGCCGACGGAACCATGTAGGACGGCAACCGCCCAGCCACGAACTCACGGACATTGGTGGCCAGTTCGGTGCTGTCGCCGTCCCCGACGACGTACGCGACCAGGCGCTTGTCACCCGGCACGTCCTCACGCGCGATCACCGCGGCCTGCGCCACCAGCGAATGCGCGGCCACCGCCGACTCCACCTCAGCCGGCTCCACCCGGAAACCGCGGATCTTCACCTGATCATCCGCACGGCCCGCGAACACCAGCCGACCATCCGCCGACCACTTCACACGGTCACCCGTACGGTACAACCGCCCACCCGCCACACCGAACGGGTCCGCGACGAACCGCTCACCCGTCAGGCCCGGGCGGTTCAGATAACCGCGCGCCAACCCCGCACCCGCCACATACAGTTCACCCGCCACACCAACCGGTGCGGGCTGCAGGCACTCGTCCAGCACATACACCCGGGTACCGTCCAACGGCCCACCGATCGGCAGCACCTCACCCAGCACCTCCGGCGAACCCACCTCGTGCTGCGTGGCGCACAGCGTCACCTCCGTCGGCCCGTACAAATGCCGCACCACCACACCCGCACTGGCCTCCAGCACCCGGCGCACCGCACCCACCGGCACCACATCACCACCCGTCAACACCTCACGCACACCCGCGAAACACTGCGGATCCTGCTCCGCGATCACCCGGAACAGGCCCGCCGTCACATGCACATGCGACACCGCGCAGTCGACCAGCAACGACCGCAGCACCCCCGCATCCACCGCACCCGTCGGCGCCACCACCACCGTCGCACCCGACAGCAACGCCACCCACACCTCATACGAGGAGGCATCGAAGGCATGCGGGGCCTGGAACAACACCCGATCCCCCGACCCCACACCCCAATGCGAAGCCAACGCCAACTCCACCAGATCCCGCTGCGTGGCCACCACACCCTTGGGCACACCCGTCGAACCCGAGGTGTACATCACATACACCGGGCACTCCAAACCCACCCCCACATCACCCACCAGAGCCGACCCGGCCGGCACCTGCCCACCGTCAACCACCAGCACCGGCGCTTCCACCGACCCCGGCACCCGCGAGGCAGCATCCCGCGTGGTCAGCACACACACCGGCGCCGCGTCCTGGAACACGAACGCGATCCGCTCCGACGGATAATCCACATCCACCGGCACATACGCACCACCCGCCTTCACCACCGCCAGCAACGCCACCAACAGCTCGACCGAGCGCTCCATCACCACACCCACCAGCGACTCCGCGCCGACCCCGCGCTCCCGCAACACACCCGCCAACGCAGCAGCCCGCACATCCAACTCCGCGTACGACAGCTCCACGTCCCCGCACACCACCGCCACCACATCCGGCGTCCGCGCCACCTGCGCTGCAAACACCTCCGCCACCGACAACACAGGAGCAGCAACACCCGTGTCGTTCCAGCCAGTCAGCAGCCGCTCCCGCTCTGCCTCACCGAGAACGCCGACCTCTCCCAGCCGCGTCTGCTCCGGGGCATCCTCCAGGGCCGCGACCAGATTGCCCAGGCAGGTGTGCAACAGCGATCCCACCTGCTGCGGGTCAATCGAAGCCACCGCGTCGACGGTCAGGCCGAACCTCGTCTGATCGTCGTCGACGGCAATGCTCAGGGGGTAGTTGGTCAGGTCCCGCGTGGAGAGCACGCCGACGCCCTCGAAGCCGGAGTCGAAGTTCCGCGCGGCGGCCTGATTGTGCCGGTAGTTGAAAATCGAGGTGAACAGCGGGCTGCCGCCCGTCATCCCGCTCGCCTGCTGCGCCAGCGACAGCGGCGCGTGCTCGTGCACCAGCAGCCCCGCCAACTGGTACCGCATCCCGGACAGCGCCCCGCGCACGCTCTGCCCGTCCAACCGCACGCGCACCGGCAGCGTGTTGAGGAACAGACCCGGCACCCGATCGGCACCCGCCCCGGAGTTCATCCGGCCGAACAGCAACGTGCCGAACACCACGTCGTCACGGCCGCTGACCACACCCAGCACCCGCGCCCACGCCAGGTGGAAGACGGTGGCCGCACTGACGCCCTCGCGCCGCGCCAACTCACGAATCCGGCAGGACAGTTCATCGTCCACCACGAGGCGTGCCTGGTGGTTGGTACTGCCGTCGCCGTACGCGTCCAGCACACCGAACGGCGCCGTCGTCTCGGTAACATCCCCGAGCACCTCCGCGAAGTACCGCTCGTGCTCCTCGCGCGGCGTACCCAGGCGGGCCTGCGCCACGAAGTCGCGGAACGGCAGCGGCGCCGGCAACGCGTCGGCATGGCCGGACATGAACGCCCGAAGCTCCCCGAGCAGCACGTCCACCGAGGTGTGGTCCTGCACCAGGTGGTGGGTTCGCAGCAGTGCCAGCCAGCGGTCACCGCCGGGCTCCGCCGCGATGTGGACCGTCATCAGGGGCGCCCGGGTCAGATCCATCCACGATCCGCCGATCGCCAGCAACTGCTCCACCGGGTCGGGGCCCTGCGGGTCCAGCACGACCTCCTGGACCGGCAGCTCCACCCGACGCGACACCACCTGCACCGGCTCGGCCAGGCCGTCCCACACGAACGCCGTGCGGTAGACGTCATGCCGGTCGATCACCTCCCGCAGCGCGTCCAGGAACGCGTCCACGCGCTCCCGCGAGTCGAATCCCAACACCGACGGCCGCATGTAGACATCCGCCTCGGACCCCTGATCCGCCATCAGATGGTGGAAGAGCATGCCCTCCTGGAGCGGGGCGAGCGGGTAGACGTCGGCCACATTGGCCGCACCGCCCTCGACCGTGGCCACGATCCGCTCGATCTCGGTGGCGTCCAAGTCCACCAGGGGCAGCATCTCCGGCGTGATCTCCCGCGCGTCGACGGGAATGGCGTTCGCCGGCACCACGACCCCCTCGGAGGCCTGTGCGGCTGCCAGCCCAGCCACCGTCGGCGTCTCGAAAAGCGCCCGCACCGCCACGGACACACCCCGCACTCGCAGACGTTCCACCAGGGCCACCGCCAGCAGCGAATGGCCGCCCAGCGTGAAGAAGTCGTCATCGACCCCGACCGCCGGCAAGCCGAGGACCTCGGCGAACGCCTCGCAGAGGATCTCCTCCCGCACACTGGCCGGCGCACGGCCCCCACCCGTCGTGTGCTGCGGAACGGGCAGGGCCTTGCGGTCCAGCTTGCCGTTGACCGTCACCGGCAACGCGTCCAGCAGCACGACCGCCGACGGAACCATGTAGGACGGCAACCGCTCACCCGCAAACTCCCGCAACAGGGGCACGAGTTCGTCCGACGGCGTGTCCGAGCCAGCCGGAACGGCGTACGCCACCAGGCGGATGTCACCCGGGACGTCCTCGCGAGCGACAACCGCGACCTGGGCCACGGCAGAGTGGGCGGCCAAGACGGCCTGGACCTCGCCGGGCTCGGTCCGGAAGCCGCGGATCTTCACCTGCTCGTCGGCACGGCCCAGATACACCAGCTGCCCATCGGCGTTCCAGCGGACCCGGTCACCCGTGCGGTACATCCTCCCCCAGCCTTCGGCCGGGGGGACCCCCATGCCGCTGCCGAACGGGCAGGCCACGAACCGCTCAGCCGTCAAACCGGCACGACCCACATACCCGCGCGCCAACTGCACACCCGCCAGGTACAACTCACCCTCGACACCCACCGGCACCGGGGACAGCGAACCGTCCAGCACATACACCCGGGTATTGGCCACCGGCCCACCGATCGGCACCACCGCACCATCGCTGACGGCACAGCGCGCCGCGGTCACGTCCACGGACGCCTCCGTGGGCCCGTACAGGTTGAACAGCGGCACACCCGCCAGCAGTTCGAGGAACCGGTCCCGCAACGGCGCCGACAGCGCCTCACCACTGCAGAACACCGCCCGCAGCCCGGTACAGTCGGCGGCCGCCGGCTCACGCAGGAACGCCTCCAGCATCGACGGCACGAAGTGCGTCACCGTGATGTTCTCGCCCTGGATCAACTCGACGAGATAGCCGGGCTCCCGGTGCCCACCCGGACGGGCGAGCACCAGCGCCGCGCCCTGCACCAACGGCCAGAAGAACTCCCACACGCTGACGTCGAACCCGAACGGCGTCTTCTGCAGCACCCGATCCCCGACACCGATGGCCACGCCAGGGATCTCCTGCATCCAGGCGAGCCGGTTCACGATCCCCTCGTGCGGCACCGCAACGCCCTTCGGACGCCCGGTGGAGCCCGACGTGAAGATCACATACGCCGGATGCGCAGGCAGCACCCCCACCACGGGAGCCTGCGCCGGCAGACCCGCCGACTCCGCGACCACCGCGGGATCGTCCACTGCAACCCGGGCCACGCCATCCGGCACCACCCCGGTCAGGGCGGTGGTGCTGAGCACGCACACCGGCCCGGCATCGGCGAGGACGGCTTCGATACGACCGGCCGGATACTCCGGATCCACCGGCAGATACGCACCACCAGCCTTCACCACCGCCAGCAGCGACACCACCAGCTCCACGCCGCGCTCCATCACCACCGCGACCACCGACTCCGGGCCCACACCCCGGCCGATCAGCAACCGCGCCAACCGGTTCGCCCGCGCATCCAACTCCCCGTACGACACCTCGACACCCTCGAAGACCAGCGCCACCGCGTCCGGCGTCCGCGCCACCTGCGCCGCGAACAGCCCCGGCAACGTCGACGGCTCGACCTCGACCGCCGTGTCGTTCCACTTCTCCACCACCAGTCGGCGCTCATCCGCACCCAGCACGTCCAGCGCCGCGAACCGCGCCTGCGGATCCTCCTCCAACGCGGTCACGAGCTGGAGGAGGCAGGTGTGCAGCATCGCGCCCACCTGCTCCGCATCGGCCGGTGCCACCGCGTCGATGGTCAGGCTGAACCCGTTCCCGTCATCATCGACATTCGCGACCAGGGGGTAGTTGGTGCGCCCTTCGGCGGCAAGGATCCGCACTTCCTCCAACCCGGTGCCCAGACCCGCGCCGAGCTCCGTCGCACCGCCGCGGCCGTTGCGGTAGTTGAAGAGGGCGGTGAACAGCGGGCTGCCGCCCGCCACACCGCTCGCCTGCTGCGCGAGCACCAGCGGCGCGTGCTCGTGCACCAGCAGCTCGGCCAACTGCTGCCGCATCCCGGCCAGCGCCTCGCCCACCGCGGAGGTGCCGACCCGCACCCGCACCGGGAGCGTGTTGAGGCACGGACCCTGGAGCCGGTCGGCACCCGCCCCGGCGTTCATCCGGCCGAACAGCACCGTGCCGAACACCACATCCTCACGACCGCTCACCGCGGCCAGCACCCGCGCCCACGCCAGGTGGAACACCGTCGCCGGACTCACGGCCATCCGGCGCGCGATGGCCCGCAGTCGAAGCGTGAGCTCAGCCTCCACCGAGGAACGCGCCGATACTGCGGTCGTGCCGTCTCCGTGCACGTCCAGCAGGCCGAACGGGGCGGTGGTCTCGGTGACGTCGCCCAGCAGCCCGGCGAAGTACCGCTCATGCTCCTCGCGCGGCACACCGAGGCGGGCCTGGACGACGAAGTCGCGGAACGGCAGCCCCTTGGACAGCGACTCACCCTGCCCTGTCAAGAAGGCACGCACCTCCCCCAGCAGCGCGTCCGTCGTTGTGTCATCCCGCACCAGGTGGTGGACGCGCAGCAGGGCCAGCCAGCCGTCGCCATCCGGTTCGGCGGCGATGTGCACGTCCATCAGCGGGGCACGGTCCAGCTCCATCCAGGCGCCGCCGATGGACAGCAACTGCTCCGCCGCGTCCGCACCCTGCGGGTCCAGCACGACTTCCCGGACCGGCAGTTCGGCGTGTCGGGCCACGACCTGGACCGGCTCGCGCAGACCCTCCCACACGATCGCCGTGCGGTACACGTCGTGCCGGTCGATCACCCGCTGCAGCGCCTTCAGGAACGAGTCGAGCCGCATGCGGGAGTCGAACCCGAGCACCGTCGGCCCGGCATACACATCCCGCTCACCCTCACGCCCGGCCTTTATCAAGTGGTGGAAGAGGATCCCCTCCTGGAGCGGGGCCAGCGGGTAGACGTCCGCGACGTTCGCAGCACCACCGGGCACCTTCGCCACGATCAACTCGAGCTCGGCCTCGGTCAGCTCCACCAGCGGCAGCATCTCCGGGGTGATCTGCGTGGCGTCCTCGGGGATGAGGTTCGCCGGCACCACCACCTGCTCAGAACCCGCCTCGACCGCCAAGCCCGCCGGGGTCGACGTCTGGAACAACGCCTTCACCGACACCGAGACCCCACGCGCCCGCAACATCTCCACCAACGACACCGCCAACAGCGAATGCCCACCCAACGCGAAGAAATCGTCATCGACGCCGACGCTCTCCAACCCGAGGACCTCGGCGAACGCCTCGCACAGGATCTCCTCCTGCACCGATGCCGGCCCACGACTCGACACCCCACCCGCCGCCGCGAAGTCCGGCGTGGGCAGCGCCTTGCGGTCCAACTTCCCGTTGCCCGTCAGCGGCAGGGCGTCCAGCACCACCACAGCGGAGGGCACCATGTGCTCCGGCAACCGGGCGGCGACGAAGGTCCGCACCCCGTCCGCGAGCGTTTCGTCCACATCCTCCGGGTCGTCCGCGACCACATAGGCGACCAGGCGCTTGTCCCCCGGGGTGTCCTCGCGGGCGATCACGGCCGCCTGGGCGATCAGCGGGTGAGCCGTCAGGGCACTGGCCACCTCACCCGGCTCGATCCGGAAACCACGGATCTTCACCTGCTCGTCCGCACGGCCCAGGAACACGATCTCGCCATCACCCGACCACTTCGCGCGGTCACCCGTGCGGTACATCCGCCCCCCGCCTTCGGCCGGGGGGACCCCCATGCCGCTGCCGAACGGGCACGCCACGAACCGCTCCGCGGTCAAGCCAGGACGGCGCACATAGCCGCGCGCCAGCTGAGCACCCGCCACATACAACTCACCCTCCACACCCACCGGCACCGGGTTGAGGCGCTCATCCAGCACGTAGAAGCGGGTGTTGGCCACCGGCGAACCCACCGGCACCACCCCACCCGACGTCAGGCGGGTGGTCGCCACACCGATCGTGGTCTCCGTCGGACCGTAATGGTTGAACACATCCCGCCCACCGGCAGCCGCCAGCAACTCCGCCACCCACGCCGGCGAGGCGGCCTCACCACCCAGCACCACCGACCGGCCCGGCAGCACCCGCTCCAAACCACCCACCGCACCCAGCGCCGCCAGGTGCGAGGGCACCACCTTCAAGAAGTCGATCCCGTGCTCGGCCAGGTAGTCGCCCACCAGGCGCGGATCGGTGACCGCCGCCTCGTCCAGGACATGCAGCTCACCACCCGACAGCAGGCTCGCGAACAGCACCGTGTTCCCCAGGTCGGTCGCCTGCGCCTGCAACAACGCATACCTACCGCCTCCGAAACCGACCCGGGCCGGCACCGAGGAGACGTAGTTCGCCAGACCCCCATGCGTAACGGCCACGCCCTTCGGACGACCCGTCGAACCGGAGGTGTAGATCACATACGCCAGCGACCGCGGATCCACCGCCACGCCAGGCGAGGTGGGCGCCGCCGCCGCCAACTGCATCGCCGTCAACGTGCCATCCACCGCCACCAGACGCACACCCACCGACGGCAGGTCCTCCAGCACCTCATCAGTGGTCAACACCAGCTGCGCCCGCGAATCCTTCACCGTGAACGCGACCCGCTCCGCCGGCTGGGACACGTCCACCGGCAGGTACCCGGCCCCCGCCTTCCACACCGCCAGAATCCCCGCGATCATCTCCACACCACGCGGCAACGCCAACCCCACCACCGACTCCGGACCAACACCCTGGCTGACCAGATAGTGGGCAAGGCGGTTCGCCCGCGCATCCAACTCCGCATACGACACCGACACACCATCGGACACCACGGCCACCGCCTCCGGCGTCCGCGCCGCCTGCGCCTCGAACACCTGCGGAACCATCAACCCGGATCCGGCCGCAGTGGTGTCGTTCCACTCCGACAGCACCCGGCGACGCTCATCCGCACCCAGCACATCCACCGCGTCGACCCGGGCCTGCGGGTCATCGGCCATCGCCGTCAGCACCCGCACCAGAGAGCCCGCGACCCGACCCGCGACACCATCATCGAACAGATCCGCCGCCGCCGTCAGCATGCCCCGGATCCCCGCCGGCGCGCCCTGCGCACCGAACGCCTCACCCACGATCACATCAAGGTCGAACTTCGCCATCGCCCGACCCAACAACAACGGTTCAGCCCCCAGGCCAGGCAGATCCAGCGCACCGCCATCCGCTACCAAGCCGGTGTTCTGAAGGGTCAGGACGACCTGGAACAGCGGGTGCCGGGCCAGCGAACGCGCCGGCGCCAACTCCTCCACCAGCCTCTCGAACGGCACATCCTGGTTCTCCAGCGCGCTCAACCCCGCCTCGCGCACCCGACCGAGAACCTCCTCGAACGTCGGGTCCCCCGACAGATCCGTCCGCACGACAACCGTGTTGACGAAGCACCCGACCAGATCGTTCAACGCCTCATCCGTACGCCCGGCGATCGCCGACCCGATCGGGATGTCGGCCCCCGCACCCAGCCGGCTGAGCGTCACCGCAACAGCCGCCTGCAGCACCATGAACATGGTCACACCACGCGCACGCGCCAACTCCACCAAACGCCCGTGGAGTTCGGCCGGAACATCCAACTCCACGGTGTGGGCACGGTGCGACGCAACCGCCGGACGCGGCCGATCGAACGGCAGCGGCAGCTCCTCCGGAGCCTCCGCCAACGCCTCACGCCAGTACTCCACCTGACGCGACAACACACTCGACGAATCCTGCTCGTCACCCAGCAACTCCCGCTGCCACAAAGCGAAATCCGCATACTGCACCGGCAGCGACTCCCACATCGGAGCCACGCCACCCAACCGCGCCGCATACGCCGCCGACAGATCCCGCACCAGCGGAGCACTCGACCAGCCGTCCATGGCGATGTGGTGCGACAGCACCATCAGCACATGCTCAACCGAACTCACCGCGAACAGCGTCGCCCGCAACGGAATCTCGGACGAGAGGTCGAACGCATACCGGCCCGCCTCAGCCAGTGCGTCCTCGAGCCCCTCCGACGCCACCTCGACCACCGAGAGCTCGAACCCGCACTCCGCCACACCGAGAACCCGCTGGTACGGCTCACCATCGACTGCCGGGAACACCGTCCGCAGCACCTCGTGCCGCCCGATGACATCCCGCAGCGCCTCCGCGAGGGCCTCCCGGTCCACCTCCCCGGACAAGCGCAAAGCCATCGGAGTGTTGTAGGTCGCGCTCGCGCCCTCCAACTCACCGAGGAACCACAAACGGCGCTGCGCGAACGACAACCGCACCCGCTCCGGACGCTCCATCGCACGCAGTGCCAACCGGCCCTCACGGGCCTGCCCAAGCCGTCCCGCCAGACTCGCCGGCGTCGGCGCCTCGAACAGTTCACGGACCGCCAACTCCACACCCAGCACCGAACGGATCCGACTCAGCAGCCGCATCGCCAGCAACGAGTGTCCACCCAGCGCGAAGAAGTCGTCATCCACCCCCACCGCCGACAGACCCAGAATCTGCGCAAACGCCTGGCACAACAACTCCTCCTGCACTGTCGCCGGCGCCCGACCCGCACCCGCCGCATACTCCGGCGCCGGCAGCGCCTTGCGGTCCACCTTGCCGTTCACCGTCAGTGGCAGCTCGTCCAGCACCACCACCGCCGACGGAACCATGTACGCCGGCAACCGCTCAGCAACGAACTCACGGACGGATGAGGTGAGTTCGGCACTGTCGCCGTCCGCGATGACGTACGCCACCAGGCGCTTGTCACCCGGCACGTCCTCACGGACCGTCACCACGACCTGCTCCAGGCCCGGGTATGCGGCCAGGACTGCCTGCACCTCACCCGGCTCGATCCGGAAACCACGGATCTTCACCTGCTCGTCCGCACGACCCGCGAACACCAACTCGCCGTCGCCCGACCACTTCGCCCGGTCACCCGTGCGGTACAACCGCCCACCCGGCACCCCGAACGGCGACGCCACGAACCGCTCCCCAGTCAACCCCGGACGACCCAGATACCCCCGCGCCAACTGCCCACCCGCGACATACATCTCACCCGTCACACCCACCGGAACCGGCCGCAGGAACTCGTCCAGCACGAAGACACCCAAACCCGGGATACCGCGCCCGATCACACTGCCCGACCCGCCCTCACCCGAGGACAGCTCGCGGAACGTCACATGCACCGTGGTCTCGGTGATGCCATACATGTTCACCAACCGCGGACCATCATCACCATGACGCCCCCACCAGTCGCTCAGCCGGCCCGGATCCAGCGCCTCGCCACCGAACACCACCGCACGCAGCGACGCCACCGCCCCAGGCCGCTCCTCCTCCACAGCCGCCAACTGGTAGAACGCCGACGGGGTCTGACTCAGCACCGTCACCCGCTCACGCTCGATCAGCGCCAGGAACTCCTGCGGCGAGCGCGACACCTCATACGGGACCACCACCACCCGCCCCCCGTGCAGCAGCGCACCCCACAACTCCCACACCGAGAAATCGAAGGCGAACGAATGGAAGCACGACCACACATCGCCCGCCCCGAACCCGCCGAACAACGGCCCGGCCTGCGCGAACAACCCGGTCACACTGCCGTGCGACACCACCACACCCTTGGGCCGACCCGTCGACCCCGACGTGTAGATCACATACGCCGGATGCCCCGGCAACACCACACACTCCACCGCCCCACCATCCAGCGCCGCCAACTCCCCCACCACCGACGGTTCGTCCAACACCGCCACCTCCACACCGAACCCACCCAGCCGACCAGCCAGCTCAGCACAGGTCAGCACCAGACACGCACCCGCATCACCCAACGTGAACCCGATCCGGTCATCCGGATACGCCGGATCGATCGGCAGATACGCGCCCCCCGCCTTCACCACCGCCAGCAGCGCCACCACCAACTCGACCCCGCGCTCCAAACACACCCCCACCACCGACTCCGCACCCACACCACGCCCCACCAGCAACCGCGCCAACCGGTTCGCCCGCCCATCCAACTCCGCATACGACACCTCGACACCCTCGAACACCACCGCCACCGCATCCGGCGTCCGCGCCACCTGCGCCGCGAACAACCCCGGCAACGTCGACGACGCCACCTCGACCGCCGTCTCGTTCCACTCCTCCAGGAGCAGGCGACGCTCATCCGCGCCCATCACATCCACGGCGCTCAACCGCGTCCCCGGCTGCGCCGTCACCGTCTCCAGAACCTGGACCAACCAGCCCGCGATCCGCCGCACGGTCTCCGCATCGAACAAGTCCGCCGCCGCCAGGAGCACACCCCGCAAGCCGGCCGGCGCACCGTCAGCGTCGAACGCCTCGCTCAGGTTCAGGTCCAGGTCGAACTTGCCGAGTACCAGGCCGGTCGGCACGCGGTCGGCGCGCAGACCGGGCAGCTCCAGCCGTGCCGACTCCGTGTTCTGCAGGGTGAGCACGACCTGGAACAGCGGGTGGCGTGCCATCGACCGGGCCGGCGACAACTCCTCGACCAGCCTCTCGAACGGCACGTCCTGGTGCGCGAACGCCCCGAGACTGGCCTCCCGGACCCGCTCCAGCACCTCGTCGAAGGTCGGATCACCGGACAGGTCGGTCCGCACCACCAAGGTGTTGACGAAGAACCCGACCAGATCGTTCAGCGCCTCATCCATACGCCCGGCGATCGGCGACCCGATCGGGATGTCCGCTCCCGCGCCGATCCGGTTCAGGGTGACCGCCAACGCCGCCTGCAGCACCATGAACAGGGTCACCCCCCGCTCACGCGCCACCTCCAGCACCCGCGCATGCAGCTCGGCCGGGGCATCCAGCAGCACCTCGTGCCCACGGTACGAGGCGACCGCCGGGCGCCGGCGATCGGTCGGCAGCTCCAACTCCTCCGGCGCCCCCGCCAACGCCTCCCGCCAGTACGCCACCTGCCCGGACAGCACACTGTCCGGGTCCTGCTCGTCGCCGAGCAACTCCCGCTGCCACAACGCGTAGTCCGCGTACTGCACCGGCAACGGCTCCCACACCGGCGCCGCACCGCCCAGCCGTGCCGCGTACGCCACCGACACATCCCGCAGCATCGGCCCCGTCGACCAACCATCACCCGCGATGTGGTGCACCAGCACCACCAGCACATGCTCCTGCGGCGCCACCGCGAACACCGTCGCCCGCACCGGGATCTCCGCCGACAGGTCGAACGCGTAACCCGAGGCCTCGGCCACCGCGCCGTCCAGCTCCCCCGGCGCCGCCTCGATCACCGCAAGCTCGAACCCGCACTCCTCGACCGGCAGGATGCGCTGGTACGGCTCACCATCCACCGCCGGCAGCACCGTGCGCAGCACCTCGTGCCGCCCGATCACGTCCTTGAACGCGGCAGCCAGCGCCGCCTGGTCCAACGCCCCGCTCAGTCGCAGCGCCACCGAGGCGTTGTAAGTAACGCTGGAACCCTCCAACTGCCACAGGAACCACAGCCGCCGCTGCGCGAAGGACAACGGCACCCGCTCCGGACGCACCAGCGGCACCAATGCCGCACGCGCTTCGGTGACCGCCGATTCGGCCAGCCAGGCCGCGACCCCGGCCGGCGAAGGCACCTCGAAGAACACCTGGATCGGCAACTCGACGTTCAGGACCGTCCGGATCCGGCTGATCAGCCGGATCGCCAGCAGCGAGTGGCCGCCCAGAGCGAAGAAGTCGTCGTCGACGCCGACCCTCTCCACCCCCAGCACCTGCGCGAACACACCGCAGAGGATCTCCTCGTGCACCGTCGCCGGACCGCGGCCGACGGCCTTGGCGGTGGCGGACAGATAGTCCGGAGCAGGCAGGCCGGCGCGGTTCAGCTTGCCGTTGGCCGTCAGCGGCAGCACGTCCAGCACCACCACCGCGGAGGGCACCAGGTACCCCGGCAGCCGCTCGGCCAGGAACACGAGCATGAGCTCACTCAGTCGCGCGGCGTCAGCCGTCTGCGCGGCGGCGGCGGGAACGACGTAGGCGACCAGGCGCTTGTCGCCCGGGAAGTCCTCGCGGACGACGACGGCGGCCTGTGCCACCGACTCGTGCGTGGCCAGCACCGCTTGCACCTCACCCGGCTCCACCCGGAAGCCGCGCACCTTCACCTGCTCGTCCGTACGGCCCAGGTGCACCAGTTCGCCGTCGGTGGTCCACCGCACCAGGTCGCCCGTCGCGTACATCCGCTCGCCGGCCGGGCCGAACGGGCAGGCCACGAACCGCTGCGCGGTCAGACCGGCACGACCCACATACCCGCGCGCCACCTGCGGACCGGCCACGTACAACTCACCCGCCGCACCGACCGGAACGGGGCTCAGCGACCCGTCCAGCACGTAGGCACGGGTGTTGGCCACCGGCACCCCGAGCGGCACCACGCCCGCGGCAAGCGGCTTCCGGTCGAGTCGGCCGGCTACCACGCCGATGGTCGTCTCAGTGGGCCCGTAGTGGTTGAACACACCACGGTCACCGGCCACTTCGAGCAGTCCGGCGACCAGCGTCGGCGACGCCGCCTCGCCGCCCAGCACCAGCGCCCCGGCCGGCATCAGGGCGGCCAGGCCGGCTGCCGCGCCCAGCGCCGCCAGGTGCGAGGGCACCAACTTCACGAAGTCGATGCGGTTCTCCGCCAGGTACTGGGCCACGGCTGACGGATCGGTCACCGCGCCCTCCTGCAGGACGTGCAGTTCACCGCCGGTCGTCAGGCTCGCGAACACCACGGTGTTACCGAGGTCCGTCACCGTGGGCTGCAGCAGCGCATACCTACCGCCCGGCGTACCGAAGCCGACGTGTCCTGGCACCGCGGCCACGTAGTTCGCGAGCCCGCGGTGCGTCACAGCCACGCCCTTGGGCTTGCCGGTCGAGCCGGAGGTGTAGATCACATAGGCCAACTGGTCGGCCATCACGTCGAGTTCCGGCGCATCGGTGGGTCGTGCGAACAGCTCGGCCAGCACCGTCGGGTCATCCAGGGCGATCGTGCGCACACCCTGGGCTGCCAGCTCCCCGATCAGCGCCGCTTCGCCCAGCACGTGCCCGGCCCCGCTGTCGGCCAGCAGCCGGCCAAGCCGCTGCGCCGGGTACGCCGGGTCCAGCGGCAGGTACGCCGCCCCCGCCTTCCACACCGCCAGGATCGCCTCGATCGCCTGCAGGCCGCGTGGCAGGCACAGACCCACCAGCGACTGCGCGCCGACTCCCTGGGCGAGGAGGTGGTGCGCCAACCGATTGGCTCGCGCCTCCAGTTCGGCGTAGCACACCGCCGTGCCGTCGGCTACCACGGCAACCGCCTGCGGCGTCGCGGCCACCTGGGCCGCGAACCGCTGCGGTACCGGCAGGGCCGCGCCGGGTACCACGGTGTCGTTCCAGGTCTCCAGCACCAGCCGGCGCTCAGCCGGGTCGAGCAGGTCGACGGTGCTGACCGAGGCGGTGGCCGCAGCGCTGCTGAGCCAGTCCAGCACGGCCAGGAACCGGCGGCTCACCGACGACGCCGCTTCGGCGTCGTAGTGCTCGCGGTTCATCTCGATGAGGGTCTGCACGCCGCCCTCGGCCGCCTTGCCGAACACGTCGATCTTCAGGCCTTCGGCAGGCCCGCTGGAGAGGGCGGTCCAGGTGATCTCGCAGTCGCCGAACCCGATCTGGCGGTCGGCCACCATGACGTCGACGATCATGTCGTACAGCGGGGTGCCGCCGACCCGCTTCAGGTCCCTGAGCAGGTCCGGGTACTGGTAGCGCTGGTGACGCAGACCGCTATGGACCGCTCGCTGCGTCTGCCGCGCGAGCTCCTCGACGGACGTGCCCGGACGGACCCTGAGCCTGATCGGCATGATGTTCGATGTCATGCCGGGGATGCCCACCTCACGCATGCTCGTGCGGCCGCTGGCCGACACTCCGAGCACGACGTCCCGCGCACCGGTGGACCGGTGCTGGTAGACGGCCGACGCGGCGATCACCAAACCGGCGAAGCTGACCCGAAGCCGCTTCGCGGCAGCCCGCAGCCGAGCGGTCGCGTCGACTCCGAGATCCTGCTGGTGGGTCACCGGCCGGCCGGCGAGGCGCCGCCCCTGCGACCCCTCGGACGCCGTCTCCTCCTCATGGTCCGAGAACGCCTCCAGCCAGAACCGCCGGTCCCGGTCACGCTCCTGCGAATCCCGGTAGACCTCGTCGGTCTCGATCAGCTCCGACACCGACCGCAAAGCACTCTCGGCCGGATCCCCACCCGCCCGAAGCACCCCGTACACCTGGGACAGCCGCTCAGCGAACTGCGACAGACCATTACCGTCGAGAACGATGTGGTGAGCACGCTGGTACCACAGGAAGCGATCCGACCCGAGCACGAAGAACGCATGCCCCGACAGCGCCCCACCCACCAGCTCCACCGGCGTGTCCAGGTCAGCCTGGATCCACTCCTGCGCCACCGCACGCGGATCAGCCTCCCCCCGCAGATCCGCCACGTGAACCGGAACCTCCCCGGCCTCCCCCAGGAACTGCCGCGGCGTCCCGCCCTCCACACTCAGGCGCAGACGGAAAGCCTCCGCCTCCTGCACCGTGCGGCGCAGCGCACGCACGAAGAGATCCGCGTCGAGTTCGCCGTGGATCTCCGTGCAGTCACCGATGTTGTACGCCGGATTGTCAGGCGCGAGCTGCTGCGCGTACCAGACCCCCAGCTGGCCGGACATCAGATCCCACGGACCCTGTGCGGAGGCACCCATTCTCGTATCCCTCAATCGATCGACGCACTCTGGAAGAACAAAGGCAGGACGCTGAACCACGGCACCGGGACCGCGCGAATCAACCAAACCGACCCATGACCCCGTCGGACCCCGCCGCCGGCAGACAAACGTGCACCAAGAGCCCTGCGGGCCTTGAAGGCCCTGAAGGCCCTTCAGACCGGCGGCAGTTCGGCCACCAGGCCGGCCAGGTGAACGGTCAGAGCCGCAACCGTGTCGACATCCCACACCAGGGTCGGCTCCACGGTCACACCCAACTTGTCCTCGATGTCCCCGCACAACGCGAAGGCGTACACCGACTCCAACCCGTACTCGGCGAGCGAGACACCCGGATCGATCTCCCCCACCGGCGTCTCCAGGTAATAGGACACCCGCTCCATCAACCACCGTTCGATGTCCTCACCCGACACCCGCACACCCACTGTCCGATCAGTCATCGAAGTCCCTCTCTCATCCCGAAACATGACGTGCGGACAGGTCGAGGAGCCGCCCGTCCTGGAAGCGCTCGACAGCGATGTCGAACAGCGCCTGCTCGGCACTCGCGCGCTCGTCCGGAGTGAGCACCGGGGCGCCACCGAGGCGTCCGGAGAGCCGGTCGAGGATCCCGAGGAGCGCCGCCTCCTGCTGACGGTCATCGCTGCGCCAGACCGCGAGCCCGGCGGCGGCGGCGAGCAGCACCGGGTACCGGTCGGCCACCGCGTAGGCCTCCGGAGAGGCCCCGATCGTGAGGTCCGAGGGAGCCAGTGCGGCGCACTGGTCGCGCAGCGCGAGCACCTCGTCCCTGAAGCGCACTGCGAACCGACCGACCGGGCTCCCGGCCGACTCGCGCTCGGCGGTCTCGGCCAGCACGCCGATCAGCCCGTCACCGGACAGCATGCCGACGGCGAGCTGGTCGAAGTCCAGCGGCGGCAGATCCGCGCCGAGGTCGAACAGCTGCTGAGCGGCGGCCGGGTCGGCCAGCCAGGACTTCCGCGCCAGCCGGGGCAGTTGCGGCAGGATCAGCACCAGGCAGGCGGAGCGCGAGATGTGGGCGAAGGTGGCCGGAGCGGCGTCCCTGACGAGCTTCTGGAACATCGCGTAGGAGCCCTCGCGGAGGTAGCCCTGGGCGCCCATGACCGCACGCAGATCCTCGAAGGCGTCCAGTACGATCCGTGACGTCAGGTACTTCACCGCCGGTGCGTAGAGCAGCGTGGCCTCCGGGGCCAGGTGCAGCGCCCGGAGTCCGACGCCGCAGAAGGCGTCGACGGCCAGCAGGTCGGCGTAGGCGCGTGCGAGGGCGGCGCGCACATAAGGCAGGTCGGCGGCGAAGCCACCGTAGAGGCGCCGCTCGTGCACGCACTCCAGCGCCAGACGCAGCGCGGTGTCCAACGGCCCGACGAGGATGGCCGGGAGCACCACTCGGCTGAGCTGGTAGGCGCGCAGGGCGTTCTCGATGCCCTGGCCGGGCCGGCCGAGCATCGCGTTGCCGGGGATCGGGCAGTCGGAGAACCGCAGTCCGCCGAGTTGCACTCCGTTCATGCCGGAGCTGGGGAACCGCGGCAGATCCAGCACGCGGTCGGCCGGCAACTCGCCCCGGGTGACGAAGAACTGGCTGTGGCTGCGGCTGCCCGCGACCTCACTGGTCCGTGCGAAGAGCACCATGGCCTCGGCACGGCGCAGATTGGTGACGATCTCCTTGCGCCCGGTCAGCAGCCAGCCGTCGTCGCTCGGAACGGCAGCGCACTCGGCGTGCGCGAAGTCGTTGCCGTGGTCGAGTTCGTGGAAGGCGGCCGCGATCCGGCCGCCCCCCAGCAGGATCTCGGCTGCCTTCGTGCGCTGCTCGTGCGTGCCGGCGGACCAGATGTTGACCGATCCGAGGAGGGAGCTGAAGCCGTAGCCGAGGCCGAGGCAGGGGTCGCGTCGCCACAGCTCCCGCTGTACTTCGGCAAGCCGGTCGGCCCGCACCAGCCGGCCTCCGTACGCGGCGGGCACGAACTCGGCGTTCATGCCGTAGGCGTCCAGCAGGCGTTCGCCCTCGGCGAGCATCTCGTGCCGCTCATCGGCGGCGAGGACGGCGGCGTAGCCGACCGGGTTGTCCGGGTCCCGTGGGTCGCCGAACAGTGCGTCCAACTTCTCAGCGCTCACGTGAGTCCTTCCCCTGCTGAAGCGTTCGGGGCGCCGGCGCCCCGAACGGGGTGACGGGGGCACCGGTGTTCGCGGCGTCGACGATGAGACCGGCCAGCGTGGCGTCGAGCCGGTCGTCGCCGGGCGCGGCAACCGGCAGCGGCACCCGCAGTACCGCGGCGAGCCTGGCCAGCAGGGCGCGCAGCGCCGCCCGCACCCAGAGGCCGTCCTGCCACAGCGGCTCCGCCGCGTGCTCGGATTCACCCGTGGCCCACAGATGCAGGCAGGCCGCACCCGCGTAGCAGAGCTCATAGGCGGCGGCCAGCTCGTAGGCGGCCATGGCGGGACGGGCGGCGGGCGCCACGTCGGCCATCTGGCTGTGCAGGTAGTCGGCCATGGCGCCCAGTACGACGGCCTGGTCGGCGAGCCCGGTGGGGGCGGGCCGGCTGCCGATCGACTCGACGAGTGCGGGCAGTGCCTGCACGACGGAGCATCCCTGCCGGGACAGCATGGTCAGTGCGCCCCGGTCTACGTGGCGGACCGGACTGCCGATCGAGACGGCTTCCGCCAGTCCGGCCGCATCGACGGTGCCGGTGGCGAAGCCACGGACAAGCTTGGGGAACTGCTGCACCAGGGCGGCGCGGTTCACCGGGGTACTGCCGTCGAACACCGCCACGATCTGGTGGTCGCGCCACACCTTCTGGAACGCGCCGTACTCGTAGACGTCGGAGAGGAAGGAACGTGCGCCGAGCAGTTCGGCGAGCTCCCCCAGCGTGGCGTCGACCAGGGTGGGCGCGAGTGCCTTGGCAGCCGCCGAGGTCACGCTCATCTCCGCGGTGAGGCTGTGGATCGAACGGGCGGCGACCAGCGCGGTCGCTTCCGTAGCCGTCAGCAGCGCGGCGCTGCGGGCCAGGACCGAGGCGGGGAAGGGCCGTTCGGCCAGCGGGCGCTTCTGGATGACGCGCACCGCGGTGAACCGGGCGGCGAGTCGCAGCGCGTGCTCACCGGCACCGAGGGAGATGGCGGTGCACATCGTCCGGGTGAACTGGAGCGCGAGCAGCACCGTCTCCAGGCCGCTTCCCTCCGGGCCGAGCAAAGCGTCGGCCGGCAGCAGCGCACCGTCGAACTCGATGCCGGAGATGTCGATCCCGCGGATGCCGTGCGTCAGCACCTTCGGCAGGGTCCGCCAAGTACCCGGCTGCAGCACCGACTTGTCGACGAGGAAGAGGCTCTGGCCACGCCCGGAGCCGTCCCGGCCGGTGCGCGCGAGCAGAGTGAGGTGGCTCGAGCGGGTGGCGTTGTTGATCGGCCACTTCACGCCGTCGACACGGTAGCCGTCGGGCTCCGCCGTGGCGGTGGCGGAACCGCTCAGCAGGTCGGCACCGTGCTCCGGCTCGGACAGCGCCCAGGCCACCGGCGAACCTGACATCACCGCGTCAGCGGTGGCTCTGGCCTGCTCCGGGTTGCCGGCGATCCAGATCGGGGCCACGCCCAGGTACGTCTTGGCGTGGGCCGTCAGTGCACTGATGTCACGGCGAGCGACGATGCGCCAGAGCCGGATCATCTCCTCGTGGTCGGACAGCGCGCCGCCCCACTCGGTCGGCACGTAGTAGGCCGACAGGCCCAACCCATCGAGGCGGGCACAGAAGTCCGCGGGGAACTGATCGTTCTCGTCGAGTTCCACGGACCGGCGGGCCGTCTCGTCGAGCGAGCCCAGGGCTTCGTCGAGGGCGGCCGCGATCCCGGCGCCCGTGCGGGTGGCGGTCACCTGAGGTCTCCCGCCGCCAGGCGCCGCACCTTGGGGTCCAGTTCGCGCGGCGGGGTGAGCCGCACCGGCTCCGTGAAGCTGAGGCTCTCGTTGTCTTCCTCGGCGGTGCCACGGGTGACGGTGAGAGCGGCTTTCTCCGGGTGACGCGCGATCCGCGCGTCGAAGGCAGCTCCCAGGCTCTGGTAGCCGCCGAGATCGAAATCCATGCTGTTCCCCCAGGCTGCTGCTCCGTCAGTCACTGTTGTTCCGGGGTGCGGCGCACCGTTCCGACTCCTACCTCAGCCGAGATGCGGTCGCCTCGCGTCGCCGTCCAGGCCGGACTACTCGCGAAGCGCACATCAGCGGCATCGGTTGCGTCGGCGTTAGGGATCATGGCGGGGCCCGCCGACCACTATGCCCCAGCCCTCGTCGCTCGGTAAGTGGCAGAGTGCACGCCGGCCCTGAACACCCAGATGGTGCAGGGGTGCTGGAACGCAAGGGTGTGCGGTCCCGGACGAGTGCGCGCGGGTGTCCAACTGCCGCACACCATCGGTTGAACATCCGGTCGCCGGCGAGCGGGACCGCATCGCTCAAGCCGATGCCAAGCCATCACTCGTGAACAACCCTGCTTTGACGGCCCGTTGCTATCGGATCCGTGGGTGACTGCCCGACTCGGAGGTGCTCTTCGAATCTCAGGCTCGACCGTCCGGCATGAACGGTCCAGTCTGTTCCGTCTTTCTGACAACGCCATGCGGCTGTCGCATGACTGGTCGACCCGGGCATCAATCGGTCAACTTTGCTGCAAGAGAGCCTCCTTGAGGGCACGCGTTCAGCCTGGATGGGCTGATTCATCCCACCTGTGTGGCGACGTCACCGTCGTTCAGTGGCGCTCTGCCAACAGGATGTAGAGGTCGGTCTCGCGGTACTCGCTAACCTGCCGCACCTCGGTCCGCATCCCATGGCTCTTGAACAGCTCGTCGACGACCGCGAGTTGTCCGCCCGTGCCGACCGAGCTCCGCCGACCGGGCCAATCAGGCCCGGTGACATACGTGTCGTACGTGAGTTGCGCGCCCTGCGCGAGTTGGGGATTCCGGCGGAGCGGCCGGTCGTTCCTCGAATGCCTGGCCTCCGGGGCCGCGGCGGTGGACGACTGCCCGTCCTCGATGGCCGAGTACCGCACGGCGATCGACGAACTCATCGTGCCAATTGAGGAGTTGACCACTCGGCGGGCCCAGCTGACCGCTCGCCTCAACACGGCCGCCTACCGCGGTCGACCGGTTGCCGGGCCGCCGGCTGGCGGCTGGCGGCTGGCGGCTGGCGGCTGGCGGCTGGCGGCTGGCGGCTGGCGGCTGGCGGCTGGCGGCGATCACATTGACGGACACCAGCGGCGACCGGGTGCCGCCGGACGAACTGGGCGCCGGCCGGTCGGTGCTCTACCTCCACCCGTTGAGCGGCGGCCCGGACGTGGACCTGCCGGAGGGTTGGGAGAGCATCCCGGGCGCTCGCGGCTGCACCGCCGAGGCGTGCGGCTTCCGCGACCACCACCGCGAACTCGTCGACGCCGGCGCCACGACCGTGTACGGCCTGTCCTGCCAGGACACCGCCTACCAGCAAGAGGTGGTCAAGCGGTTGCGGCCGCCGTTCGCGCTGCTCTCCGATCCCTGCCTGGAGCTGGCGGCCGCCCTCGGCCTGCCGACCTTCGAGGCCGGCGGGACGCAGCTGTACTCGCGGCTCATGCTGATCGTCCACGACGGCATGATCGAGCACGTGTTCCACCCGATCGACGGGCCCGGTGAACACGCCGGGCAGGTACCGGCATGGCTGAAGGGAACCACATGACCCAGCGGACGGCAGCGCGGGTGACGCGGACTACGACACGATCGGCGGGTCCTACTCCGCCTACCGGCAGCCCGAACCGCAGATCGCCACGCTGATCGAGGGGGCTCTCGCTAGCGCCCGCACCATCGTCAGCGTGGGCGCCGGGGCAAACTCCTACGAGTTGACGGCCTTCGACGTAACCCCGGTGGAGCTGTCGGCCTCGATGCGCGCCCAGCGGCCCGCGCACCTTCCCGAAGCGGTCGACGCGGTCGCCGAGAGCCTCCCGTTCGCGGACAACACCTTCGACGCCGCGATGACCACGTTCAGCGTGCACCAGTGGAGCGACCTGAAAGCCGGGCTACGGGAGATGCGCCGATTCGCCCGCGGCCCGGTCGTCCTCCTCACCTGCGACCCCGACCTGGTCCGCGACTTCTGGCTGTACGAGTACGCGCCGCTGGTGCTCGGCATCGAAGCACCCCGCTATCCGGTGATCCGCGACATCACCGAAGCCCTGGGCGGCCGCGCCGAGGTCACCACGGTGCCGATCCCCACGGACTGCGCCGACGGCTTCAACGAGGCGTACTACGCCCGCCCGGTGCTCCTCCTCGACCCGGCTGCCCTGCAGTCCTGCTCGGCATGGAGCTTCGTCGAGCCGGAGCTGGCGCAGCAGTGCACCGAGCGGCTCCGACAGGACCTTGCCTCCGGCAGCTGGGACGAGCGGCACGGCCACCTGCGGCAACAGCCCTACCTCAACGGGTCGCTCGTCCTGATCCACGCCGCATGACAGCAGCGCCCCATCGGCTGCCCTGCCGGTCTGTGCCGGGCCCGCGTGCGACCGCCACGACGGGCCCGGCACTACTCGGTCAGCCGGTCGCGGCCTGGTCCACCGCGCGAACCCGCTCGTCCAGTTGCTGCGCGAACTCCAGCCAGGTCTCGGCGCACTGCCGGGCAAGGTCCACCACCAGGGCGCCGCAGTGCGTGGGCACGACCTCGGTGAGCTCGGACCATTCCTTGGCCCCCACCGCGTTCTGCTGCAGCAGGCGCAGCAGTTGGCGGCCTTCCTCCTTGTGGCGCAGCGACGGGTCGCGCAGTAGTTTCTCCAGCACCATGGCCGGGTCGGACCGCATCAGCCGCATATGCTGGGCCACGGTCGCTTGGGTCCGCTGGGCCGGGAGCACCACGCCCATGGCGCCGTCGCCCGCCTGCTCGGTGGCCGACGCCTCCCCGGCCGCCAGCCGGCGCCGGACATCGCTGACCGTCGCCGGGGAGAGCCCGGCCAGCCTGGCGACCTCGCGCAGCGAGGCCTCCGGGCGCTCGGCCAGCAGCTCCGCGGCCCGACGGCGCCCTTCCAGGCTGTTCAGCGGACGGACCTTGCCGTCCCGACCGACCCTCACCTGCAACTGCGGTCCATCCGCGGTCTCAGCCACCCGGCGGCGAATCGCCGCCACCGCCTTGGCACCCAGCCCCGCGGTCCGCGCGATCGCCCGGTCGGAAAGGTGCGGGTGCGAGGTCACGATCCGCTCGGCTGCTGCCCGCCGGTCGGCCAGGGAGAGTGGCAGACCATGGGTGACATTCGCCTCGACCGCCTTCAGGAAGGCATCCGCACTACTGCCGTCGAAGAACTCAACCTCGATGGCCAGTTGGCCCTTGGAAACCGCGGCCAGCAGCCGGTGGGTCCCGTCGATCACGCGCATGGTGTGCCGCTCGACCAGGATCGGCGGAAGCGGGCCGTCCAGCTCCGCTAACCTGGCGATGTGCTCCTCGTCCCGGCCGCCGGTGCGCGGTGACTCTCCCAACTGCAACACGGCGGCCGGCACCACAACGGTCGATGTCAGGTCTCTAACAGTCCGCCTCACGTGCTCCCCCTGATTGTTGTCGGCTCCGAGCTGGGCCCAGGCGCGTGTCGATACTCCACAGGGGCGTCCCGTCGAGGTGCCTACCAGGTCCCGAAGGCTCGCTCCGCGAATCACCGCCAAGATTCGAAGCCGGCCCTCAAGGACACGTCCCAGCCAAATTCCAGTGACTCGATCATCACTTCCGCCCCATGAACTGTCGAGGGGTCACAACCAGCCAGCCGTGTATGGCTCGTCAATTGGCTTGAATCACGCATTGAATGACCATCATTCCTTCACCCAGCCCGTGGCCCCCTCCCGCGACACCAGTCCGCGCCGGCGCGGGCAATGGACCCACCCATGGCGTTTTGAGCAACGCGACTACACCCGGGATGGCGTAACGAACGATTAACTGATGGAGCATCAGCAGTCTTATCCGATCGAGTGTCCACTGCGAATCGTGCCGCCCGTGCCCTGCGGCACCCTTGGCGAGTTCGTCCCTCCAGCTCGGTGAACTCCGCCTCGCTCAGCAAGCGCTGCACCGATCTGGCATGCACTCGCAGCCGCCTGGCGATGACCGCATTCTCCTCTCCCCGGGCGAACCCCTCGGCCGCCGCCCTTCGTATCTGCCCCCGGAATGCCCGCCGCCCTTCGGTCAGGCCTCCTCCCTGCACATACCTCACAGACATGAGGTATGGCGCCCGAAACAGTCGAAGGCACACATCCAGCGACATCACGCGTTCAACGCGACCTGCAGAAGGCGGAGTGCCCGCCGATTCCCGAGCGCATCCGACCCAGCGAGGCTGGGTAGGCGTTCCGGTCAAGTACTTTGAGGCACAGGGAAGTTCTTTTGATCTCTGATTGTGTGGTGCAACATGAAAGGGTGCGGGGTCATGGCGTCACCGCGCCCAGCACAGTGGCGAGGACTACGCCTTCCTTCACGTGAATGACACGGAGGGTCCCGGGTCGCAACTGCTGGCCGGCGTGCCTCAGGTGCATCACCAGCCCGGTGCCGGTCGGGAGCACCGCGATGGCGAACAACAGCCGCGGTGCCCGCGCCGCCCAGGACGAGCCTGCCTCCACCGTCGGCCAGCCATGCGCCGTCGTAGACCGAGGCCAGGTAGCGGTAGCCCTCGTCCGGGAGCATCACCATGCAGGTGCGGTCCGGGTCGTGCTCGGCCCACCACTTGGCGACAAGGTAGGCGGCGCCGCTGGCGGGGCCTTGGAAGAGGGCGTGCCGGGCATGCACTTCGCGGGTGGCCTCGGTGTCGGAGCACCAGTGGCCTCGTCGAAGACGGTGTAGTCGAGGTTGGCGGGCCACAGGCTGTTGCCGACGCCGCGCAGCTGGCAGTCGGACCGGATCTCGGCCAGCCGGCGCAGCCGGGTCTCCTGGAAGTCGCCGACCTCGGCCGGCTCGGGGCAGATCTCCACCTCGGCACCGAGGTCGGTCAGCCGGCGGTACAGGTTGGTCGTCGATCGCCGGGTCGCTCACCAGGATCAGCAGACGGCCCATCAGGGCCGTTTGCATGGCCAGGGCGAGCCCGAAGGTCCCCGCAGTGGTCTCCACGACCACGGTGTCCGGTCCTCACTCGCCGCGCTCCTGCGCGCGTCGCAGGATGTGGCAGGCGGGGAGCAGTTTCAGCAGGGTGAATGACGCCCCGTACAGCGTGGGGCCGAGCCTGATCAGCTTGGGCAGAAGCAGCGCCTCGGTGATCGACCAGCAGGTGCGGGTGGGCGCCGGCATGGGTGGCTCCCTCGGGTTCGGGCGCGGACGGCTCAGTCGCGGGCCGTCTGGGACTGGGACTTGATGAAGTGCGCCAACCGCTCCGTCCCGTCGGCTATCTCCTGGTGCGTCAGGTAGCTGACGGACAGCCGGACGGCGTGCTCGCCACCGCCGTCCGGATAGAAGTAGGACATCGGGGTCCAGATCACACCGAACTCCTCGGCCGAGCGGATCAGCGCCGCATTGTCGGCCTGGAACGGTACGGTGAGGCTGAGGAAGAAGCCGCCGGTGGGCTCGTTCCAGCGCACCCCGAGGGCGTTCCGCTCGGCGGCCGGGAACTGCTTGGCGAGCTCCTCCAGGGTGACCCGCATCGCGTCGCCGTAGTAGGCGGCGGTCTCGCTGTTCAGCTCGGAGGTCCGACCGTCGGCCGCGAGCAGCATGCCCGCTACCACGGCCTGGCTGACGGCCGAGGTATTCACCGTGATCATGCTCTTGATCTTGGCGAGCTCGTCGGCCAGCAGGCCGGTGCGGCCGTCGGCATCCACCACCGTCTGGTCGGCCACCACGTAGCCGACCCGGGCGCCGGGGAAGAGCGTCTTGGAGAGCGATCCCAGCTGCACCACCCGCCGGTGGCGGTCCAGGGACTTCAGCGTGGGCAACTGCTGCCCCGGGCTGACCATCCGGTACGGGCTGTCCTCCAGCACCAGGATGTCGTGGCGCTGCGCCAGGTCGAGCAGGTCGAGCCGGGTCTGCAGCGGCATTGTGGTGCCGGACGGGTTGGAGTGGTCGGGGATCACGTAGAACGCCCGGGGACGGCGGCCGCGGGCCCGCTCGGCCAGGATGGCCGCTTCCAGATCGGCGCAGTCGAAGCCCGACTCGCGCTCGGCCACGGCGGTCGGGGTGACGTCCAGCAGTCGGGCCGCGCCGGTGATCCCCACGTAGCAGGGGCTGGAGACCAGCAGCACGTCCTCGGGTCCGGAGATCAGCGCCCGCACGGCGAGGAACATCGCCTCTTGGCACCCCACCGTGACCACGATGGACTCGGGGGCGACGTCGGTGTTCTCGTCCTTGCGCAGCGAATCCGCGATCAGCTCACGGATCTGGCCGCTGGTCGGGCCGTACTGGAAGAGCGCGGAGCGCACCTGTCCGGGCGAGGCGCCCTGCGCCTCCAGGTGGTCAAGGTAGCGCCGCAGATGGGTGAAGATCTGCTCGGCGTCGAAGAAGCCGTCGTACGGGCGGCCGGGGGCGAACGAGATCGCCTGCGGATAGCGGGTGGTGACCTCGTTGAGGAAGTTCATGGTGTCCAGCACCGGGTCACTGACACTGCCATGCAGCTCGGCCTTGCGCAGCCCAGCGGCCGGCGTGGTCCGAACCGCGCTCGGCGCCGGGGTGGCTTCGGGTTCCACGCCGACCAGGGCAGGACCCGCCTCGGCAATTGACGGGGTCCCGGTGAGTGCCATGGCTTCGACCAGTTCCTCGGTGATCAGCTCAAGTAGGTGCGCCGCGCCGTTCTCGCCACCGACCGCGAGGCCGTGCAGCACCGGACGGCCCAGCAGCACCGCGTCAGCGCCCAGTGCCAGGGCGGCCAGCACGTCGACACCGCGGCGGATGCCGCCGTCGACCAGTACCGGGCACGCACCGCCGACCGCCGCGGTGATCTCGGCGAGCACTTCCAGAGTGGCCGGGACACCGTCCAGTTGGCGGCCGCCGTGGTTGGACACCACGATCCCGTCGACCCCGGCGCGCAGTGCCGCCCGGGCGTCGACCCCGCTCAGAACTCCCTTGACCAGCACCGGGAGTGAACTGATCTCACGCAGCCAGTCGATGACCGACCAGTCGAGCGCGGGATCGAACTCGGCGAGCGCGTGTGCGCTCGGGGAGGCGTAGTCGCCGCCGGTGAGGTTGGCCGGCACCATCCCGTCCGGCAGCCGGAAGTCGTTGCGCAGGTCGCGCAGCCGGCGGCCGAGCCGGGGGGCGTCCACGGTGAGCACCAGCGCCTCGAAGCCGGCCCGCTCGGCCCGTTCCACCAGCTGCCGGGTGGTAGAGCGGTCCCGGAAGCAGTACACCTGGAGCCAGAGCGGCGCACTGGCGGCCTCGGCGATGGACTCGAAGGTCCGGCCGGCGAAGGTGCTCACCACCAGCGGCAGGCCGGCCCGGCCGGCGGCCCGCGCGGTGGCCACCTCGCCCTCCGGATCAGCCAGGGTGTGGTAAGCCATCGGCGCCACCGCTATCGGCACCGGCCAACTGCGCCCCAGCACCGTGGTCTTGGTGTCAGGCGCCCCGGATCCGGACAGCGCCCGCGGCCGCAACCGCACCCGGTCGAACGCCGCCAGATTGGCCGCCAGGGTACGCTCCTGGCCGGCGCCACCGGCGATGAAGTCCCAACTCCCCTGGTCGAAACGGACCCTGGCGGCTCCCTCGTAGTCCTTCAGGGTGAACAGGCCGGTGGTCTCGGGGCGTTCGGTACCCATCACGAAGTCAGCCGATCGCGCTCCACCGCTTCATACAGGGCACGGATGTTGGCGCTGCCGAAGCCTCGCGAACCGTTGTGCTGGATGAGCTCGAAGAAGAGCGTGTTGCGCGGGTAGGGCGAGCGGGTGAAGACCTGCAGCAGGTCACCCCACTCATCGTGGTCAGCCAGGACTTTGGTCTCGCGCAACTCCTCGACCTGGGCGTGCAGACCGCCGAGCCGCTCGCCGAGCATGTCGTAGTAGCTGTCTGGTGTGTCGAGGAACACGACACCCCGCTCACGGCACTCGTGCACCGCGGTGATGATCTCACCGGTGCGGAAGGCAAGGTGCTGCACCCCCTCGCCGCCGTTGCGCTCCAGGAAGTTGTCGAGCTGCCCGGGCTCCTTGCCAGGGTCCGGTGCAACCAGGGTGAGGATGGCACTTCCCGAGTCGCTGCGCACCACGATGGAGTCCATCGCCTGGGCGCCGACCGCAACATACTCCGAGGAGTAGCGGGAGAAGCCGAAGACATCACGGTAGAAGTCGGCGTACTTCTCCAGGGTGCCGCCCTCAAGGCAGACCGCGATGTGGTCCAGGCCGGTCATCCGACCGGTTGCCACCGCCGGGGTGGCCCCGGGTGTGGGAGACCAACTGCGGTCGGTGGGAAGGCCGTTCACTAGAGAATCGGCCGGCAGCAGGGTGTGCACGACGTCTCCGAATCCGGACACGACCGGCAGGCCCTGCGGGGAACGGGTCACCGTGGCGCCGGCGGCGACCGCCGCCGCGGCAGTCGCCGCCACGTCGTCACAGATCAGCGCGATGTCTGCGATGCCATCGCCGTGCTGCTCCAGGAACCTCACGATCCCCCGCCCGGAGGTGACCACCAGGCGAACCCCACCCTGCTGCAGGAGCACCGAACTCCGCTCCGGCTCAACCGAGTCGGCCACCCGGGTGAACCCCATGGCGGACACGAAGTAGTCGACGGCCGTCACCGTGTCTCTCGTGTACAGCTCGACATAGCCGATGTCGTGCACAGCCATGGAAGTACCTCCAACAGGGGCTGGGAGCGGAATTCGGTGAGGGGTTCGCCTGGGGTCTGCGGTCAACCGCGGGCTGCTACCAGCGCCACTCCTGCTGCTTGAACAAGTGGCCGGCCGGGATATCGTGCTCCTTGCACCAGCCGAGGAACTCCTCGATCTGCTTGATCTGGTAGGTGTCCGGGGTGTAGGTGGTGGCCATCACGTGGCCCAGCCAGTCCTCCTCGCCCATCGCGTAGACGTAGGCCTCCTTGGCGCCCAGCTCGGCCATGATCGCGGCGGCCTGCTCGGCGTTGGAGCCGGACAGCTTGCGGGAGTTGCTCATCTTCTTGGTGACCGGGATGGTCAGCAGTGCCTGGTAGAGCCAGGTGAGCGGGGCGCCGTCGCACTCCATGCCGAGGAAGGCGAAGTCGGCGGTGCCCAGGTGGCCCTTGACGTAGCGGTAGAGCTTGGGGTCGATGCCGGAGGAGTCGGCACCGATGAAGACCTTCTTGCCCGCCAGTTCGGCCCAGTAGGTCGACTTGGCGCGGATGTCCAGGTCGCAGTGCTCGCCCAGGAACGGGGTGGCGGTGATCTTGCCGCCCGGAAACTCGACCTCGTCGAAGTCGTCGACCTCCACCACGTCGAAGCCCTGGTGCTTGAGCATCAGCGCGATCGAGGGGTCGGCCAGGTTGCCGCGGGAGTAGCGCGGGCAGACGATCTTGCCGACCCGGCCGCGCAGCTGCAGCAGGGTCTCCATGACGATGTGGTCCTGGTGGCCGTGGGTGATCAGCACCAGGTCGATGTAGTCCGGCAGGTCGTCCAGGGTGTAGCGGTCGTCGGCGTCGCTGTCCGCGCTGATGAACGGGTCGGTGACGATGGCGGCTTCGGGGGTCTGCAGCACCAGGCAGGCGTGGCCGAAGTAGCGGATCCGGCCACCGGACTCGATGTGGCGGTCCTCGTTCAGGGCCGGAGTCTCGCTCAACATGGTGCGCAGCACGGCCGCCTGCTCGTCGTTCAGCTCCAGTGCCTCACGCAGGTGGGCCAGCGTGGTCGGCTTGACGCGGGCCTTGAACAGCTCCGTCAGACCGGGGTGCCGGAACGGGATGTCCAGCTCCAGCACGTCCTCGGAGGGCAGCCGCGGGGTACTCAGGATGAACGGGCGCTCGATGCCGGTCTCGAAGGAGAGCTGCACCGACTGGCGCGACTCCTGGTAGTACGGGCTGTGGTAGAGCACCGGCTCCAAGAAGCGCAGCTGCGCCTGGTTGTCGGTGTCGTAGGCCAACTCGACCAGACCACCCAGCTCCTCCGGCAGCTTCGGGTAGAGCGGGGTCAGGTCGAAGCCGGTGGCGTTGGCCCGCAGGATCTCCTGACCGGCGGCGATCGCCTCGGCGAACTTCAGCATGTCGGCCCGGTCCCGCTTGATGGCGGCGAGCAGCTCGCGCACCTCATCGGCGCGCTCCTCCGGGATGTTGATGAAATAACCGCCGCGCAGCTCCGGATTGTTGCTGGCCGCGACATGCACCTGCGGGGACTGCAGGTACGACTCGAGCAGCGGGACATGCAGGAACGCCAGGTTCATCGCCGCCTGCACCGGCGCCATGGTGTGCGGCTGGGCGACAAACCTGTCCACCAGCGGCTCGATTATGACCTTGGACCGCAGAAACAACTGCTCATCAGTCATCTGCACCCCTCCTTCCCAGGGAAAACGACACCATCGACAGGGCAGCCGACGATTCGGCGTACCTCAGCCCGGAATAATTCCATCCGACTAGGGAACCTAGCCTCCCAGCGCTGAAGAGATCAACATTCCTCAATGACTCGGGACACCGCTCGGCAGCGGTGTTCAAGTGCGCTTTTGCGGCACTTGAACAGGCCGCTCGGACGACCTGGAGCGGGCGGCTCGGCAAGCCTTGACGCTGTGCGAAACAGCATGCCACCGTGAAATCAACCCTTAGACCCCTGCGAGGCATCGCGTGGAAAGCAAGCCGATCGAGCCGCCACCGCCTATCAACCTGGTCGATCCAGAACTCTATTCACATGGCGACCCTTTTGTGCAGTGGCGGTGGCTGCGCGCCAACGACCCGGCCCACTGGCACGAACCGGCCGAACTGCCCGGCTACTGGTCGCTGACCAGGTACGAGGACGTGCGAACCGCCTACCGCGATCACGAGACCTTCAGCTCCGCACACGGAATCCTGCTGCGGCCCGCCGACCACGGAGTCGACCCCGGGGGCGGCCGCACCCTGGCCCTCACCGATCCGCCACGCCACCGCCAACTGCGCGGCGTGGTGGACGAGTGGTTCACCGTCCGATCGGTCCGGACACTCGAAGAGGAAATGCGGGACATTGCCCGCGCCGTGGTCGGCGGCGCCTTGGCCCAGGAGTCCTGCGACTTCGTCGCCGAAATCGCCGCGCGCATTCCGCTGTATGTCATCTGCAAGATGATGGGCATTCCGGAGTCGGACTGGCAGTATCTGTACGATCTCACCAGCAAGGCATTCGCCGATGGCGATCCACTGACCCGCCGATTCGCCCACCTCGACATCATGGGGTACTTCGAGAATCTCCAGGAGGAGAAGGCGGCGAATCCGGGCGACGACCTGGTGAGCGCACTCGCCACCGCCGTCATCGACGGTGATCGGCTCAGCCCGGACGACATCATCCTGAACTGCGACAACCTGCTCGTCGGCGGCACCGAGAACACCCGGATCTCAGCGGCCGGCGGTATGCTCGCCTTCCTCCAGCACCCCGAGCAGTGGGACACCCTGCGGGCGGACCCGAGCCTGCTGCCGTCCGCCGTCGAGGAAGTGCTGCGCTGGACCTCGACCGCTACCCACATCATGCGCACCGCGGCCAGGCCGATCGGGATCCACGGCAAACGGATCGAGCCCGGCGACCGCGTGGTGTTCTGGCTCCCGTCGGCCAACCGCGACGAGACGGTGTTCGACGATCCGGACCGCTTCGATGTGCTGCGCAAGCCGAACCGGCATCTGGCGCTGGGCTTCGGCGAGCACTTCTGCCTCGGCAGCGTGCTGGCCAAGTCCGAACTCCGTCTTATTTTCGGCGAGTTGCTCAACAGCAGGGTCGACATCGAGCTGGCCGGAGAGCCGAAGCTGCTGGAATCGATCGTCGTCAACGGCCCCGAGTCCCTGCCGGTCCGCCTGACGCCGCGGGGCGCGTGACCCGATGTCCACGACAGAGTCCACCTCATCGTCCGGGGACCGCCGCGACCGGCCGACCTCGGTCCTGGCCGGCCTCGGCACCTGCCTGCCCAGCACCGAGATCGACAACGCCGCGCTGGTGGCCCAGCTGGACACCACCGACGAGTGGATCCGCAGTCGCACCGGCATCGCCGCACGGCGCCGGGCGGCCCCGGGGTGTCAATGCGCGACCTGGCCTGCGAGGCCGGCGCCAACGCGCTGAGCTCGGCGGGCCTGCGAACGGTCGGCGGCGTGGTGCTGGCCACCACGACACCGGACCGCCCGTGCCCGGCCGCAGCGCCCGAGGTCGCCCACCGCCTCGGCCTGGGCCAGGTCCCGGCGTTCGACATCTCCGCCGTGTGCAGCGGGTTCGTCTACGCCACCGCGGTGGCCAACGGCCTGATCACCAGCGGCGTCGTCGACAGCGTCCTGATCGTGGCGTCCGAAATCTACTCCTGGATCGACGACCCGACGGACCGCGGCACGGCCGTGATCTTCGGCGACGGCGCGGGCGCGGTGGTGCTGCGCCGCGGCACCACCGCGGACCAGGGCGCGCTGCCAGCGTTCGACCTCGGCGGTGACGGTTCGGGCCACCACCTCATCCAGGTGCCCGGCGAGCTCGAACAACCGGACGGCCCGCGCTGGTTCGGCATGGCCGGCCGCAAGGTCCACCTGCAGGCGGTCGAGCAGATGGCGCTGTCGGCCTCGCGGGTGCTGAAGGACTGCGGATGGAGCCCCGGGATGGTCGACGCCCTGGTGCCGCACCAGGCGAACGGCCGCATCATTCAGGCGGTGGCCGAGTGACATCGAACCGACCATGACCTTCGCGGAGTTGGAGCTCGACTCGCTCTCGCTGGCCGAGCTGGGCGCCCAGTTGGAAGACGACCTGGGCGTCACCGTCGATGAGGACAACCTGACTCCGCGAACCACCGTGGCCGACATCGCCGCGCTGCTGGAGGCGCAGGGCGCGGTCCTGCCGGCATGAGCGGCGCCGCTGTCACGGGACTTCGCCGCCCCGAGATGGTGATCACCGGAATCGGCATGGTCACGCCTGCCGGGGTCGACACCGCCACCACCTGGAAGACGGTCTGCGCCGGGGAGCCCGCAGCCTCGGCCGACCCGCGGCTGACCAACCTCACCATCGACTTCGGTTGTGCGGTGACCGGCTTCGACCCCGAACTGATCCTCGGCGTCGAGGCCCGCCGGATGGACGCCTTCACCCGGTTCGCCGTCGCCTCGGCCCACGCGGCAGTCGCCGACGCAGAGTTGACGGACGGGTGCTGGGACCCGGCCAGGGTGGGTGTCGTCCTCGGTACCGGCATCGGCGGCCAGCCGACCTGGGAGGAGCAGGGGCGGCGGCTGCGGGACCGCGGTCCGCGCACGGTCAACCCGCTGACCGTTCCCCGGGCCACCAGCAACATCGCCGCCGGCACGGTGGCGATGGAGCTCGGCCTGCACGGCCCCTCGCTGAGCGTCGCCACCGCCTGCGCGACCGGTACCACCGCTCTCGGCTACGCCCTGGACCTGCTCCGCGCGGGCCGCTGCGACGTGCTGCTGGCGGGCGGCACCGAGGCCACCGTGCCACCCCTGGCGGTCACCGCCTTCGACCGACTCAAGGCGCCCTCCCACCCCTACGCACGACTGATGGGCTACGGCGCGACGTCCGACGCCCACCACCTCACCTCACCCGCTCCCGACGGGCACTGGGCCGAACTCGCCGTGCGACAGGCGCTCGCCGACGCCGGTGTCCAGGCCTCGGACGTGACCCTCGTCAATGCGCATGCGACCAGCACTCCGCAGGGTGATGACATCGAGGCCCGGATGATCGAGCGGGTCTTCGGACGGGGCGCGGCGGTCGTCTCGACCAAGGGGGTCACCGGCCATCTGCTGGGTGCCGCCGGGGCGGTCGAGACCGGACTCACCGCCCTGTCGATCGCCCACGGGGTGGTCCCACCCACCGCCGACTTCGGCTCCACCGGCCCGGACGCCGCCGACATCGACATCGTCCACGGTGCGGCCCGGCAGGTTCCGGTGCCGCCGGCCGTGAGCAACTCGTTCGGCTTCGGCGGCCAGAACGCCGTCGTCGTCCCGGGGAGCGTCCGACCTGTCTGGTGGGCCTCTGCGGCTCAGGAGCCGCTCAGGCCTACCGGATCAGTCTCATAGGCGTAGATCGTCGCCTGGGGATCCGACCCCTGCTGTTCAACTTGCCCAGGACCCGGCTCACATGCGTCTTGACGGTGGACCCGGCCCGCAGTACGACCAGGAACAGCACCCAGGCCTTCAGGGCGAGTTCGGATCCGTTCCATGCGTGGTTCCAGGGGCAGGTGCAGTGCACACTCGCCGCTGCGGCAGTAACGGCCGCTTCACTCAGCATGGGCACCCACCAGGCCGGGATCGCCCGGTACAAGGCCAGCACGGGCGCGGCGAACTGGGCCGCGCTGAGCACATAACCGATGAACTGCAGGTGAGGGCCGACGGGGTGGCGGTGCCAGCTGAAGAGGAGGACGGTCGTCCCGCAGGCCACCAGCGGTATCAACGCCGGAGCCATCTGCCAGCAGCGATGCCCTACGCCGGCTTCGTCCACGCGGCACCAGCCACGATCCGGGCTGGATCGCGGTCGACCTGGCCGTCATGCTCGCCGACGGCGGCGAGGCGATCGCCGACCTGGCCCTGTGACGCGCCTGACGGGCTTGTCGCGGTGGCTGTATCTGATGGGGTGTGAGATATGCGGATGGGGGCGGGTTGACCACCGCGGGACGGCTGCGCCGGGAGACGGTGCGGATGCAGGCCGCCGAGCTGTTCGAGCAAGAGGTCAAGCCGACGGAGGTGGCCCGGCGTCTGCGGGTGAGTCCGAAGTCGGCTACCAGTGGCATCAGTTGTGGCGCGAGGGCGGGGTCGAGGCGCTGGCGTCACGTGGCCCGAGCGGGTCGCGGTGCCGTCTGTCCCCGCGCGCTGCCTGGAGAAGCTCTCCGCGTATCTGGACCAGGGCCCGGCCGCGCACGGCTGGGTGGACGACCAGGTGTGGACCGCTTCGCGGGTGGCCACGCTGATCGGTCGCAAGTTCCACGTCTCGTACAGCGTCTCGGGCGCTACGCGGCTGATGCACCGGCTCGGCCTCAGCCCGCAGGTGCCCGCTCGGCGGGTGGCCGAGCGTGACGAGCGGGCCGTCACCGCCTGGAAGGAGGCGACATGGGCGGAAGTAAAAGAGCTCGGGCGGCCTGCGGGGGCCACATCTGCTTCGAGGACGAAGCAGGCTTCACCCGCCGACCGCCCAAAGGCCGCACCTGGGGCCGGCGCGGTTGCACGCCGGTCGGGACCGTCGGCGGCCGCCGCTCGGGACGCCTGTCCGTGGCGGGACTGATCGCCATGCGGCCGAGCTCGCGCACCCGGCTGTGCCACCGTCTGCGCACCCACCCGGCGGGCAAGGGCCGGCGCCGCAGCATGGGCGAGCGCGGCTTCATCGCCCTGGTCGACGGAGTGCACCACCTCGTCAAGGCGCCGATCGTGCTGGTCTGGGACCGCCTGAACACCCACGTCTCCCACGCCATGCGCGAGTTGATCTCCGAGCGCACCTGGCTGACGGTCTTCCTCCTGCCCGCCTGCTCACCCGACCTCAACCCGGTCGAATGGGTCTGGGCACACGTCAAGCGCAGCCTGGCCAACCTCGCCGTGGTCGCCCTCGACCGGCTCGAAGCCCTCGTCCGCAACCGGCTCAAGCGCCTGCAGTACCGGCCCGAGATCCTCGAGAACTTCATGGCCGGCACCGGCCTGACCCTCGACACCCCAACGTCACCCTGACGAGCCGAAGTCAGTAAGGAGTCGGCGCCCGGTCGCGACACCCCCGAAGGCCGCTTCCACGAGGGGAGCGGCCTTCGGGGGTGCTGACGGGGGTGTAGGCCGATCAGCTCTGGGCCATCGCAGCGATCAGGCTCTTGGGGCGCATGTCGGTCCAGTTCGCCTCGATGTAGTCAAGGCACTCCTGCCGCGCAGCCTCGCCGAACACCGAGGTCCAGCCGGCCGGCGCCTCGATGAAGACCGGCCACAGCGAGTGCTGGCCCTCGTCGTTGACCAGGACCAGGTAGTTCGCGTCAGGGTCCTCGAACGGGTTCGTCATCACGTCGTCCTTCCTGCGGGCATGATGTGGACCCTCCGGTCCCACCGCGACCCACTATGGGCCAGGGTGCCGAGTCGGAGTCAAACAACCGCCGCACCGAGCACGCCGTGGCCCCGATTGTCCGTCTAACTGCGGCCCGGCGCCGGTTGAACAGGGCACTTCGCACCATCTGCGGTCGGTCTTGATCCATGTCGCGCATGGTGCCAGGGTGGCCGCGACGGAGCGTGCCAGTCTCGGCCCGCCGGGTGGTCAGGCGCGGCGACCCGGCGTCCTCCTTCACTCAACTGCACACCACGTGCACACGATCCGGAGACGCGGATGGACTTCAGCCTCTTCTACTTCGCCAACAACGACACCGAGCAGCAGGACTGCTACCGGCTGCTGCTGGAGGGCGCGCGCTTCGCCGACGACCACGGCTTCACCGCGGTGTGGACCCCGGAGCGCCACTTCCACGCCTTCGGCGGGCTCTACCCCAATCCCGCGGTCACGGGCGCCGCGGTCGCCGCGGTGACCAAGCGGGTGGCCGTGCGGGCCGGCAGCGTGGTGGCACCGCTGCACCACCCGATGCGGATCGCCGAGGAGTGGTCGGTCGTCGACAACCTCTCCAACGGGCGGGCGGGGGTGGCGATCGCCTCGGGGTGGCACGCCGCCGACTTCGCGCTGCGCCCGGAGAACTACGAGACCCGCAAGAGCGCGCTGATGGACACGATCGACACGATTCGCCGGCTGTGGCGGCGTGAGTCGGTCGAACTCGTCGACGGTGCGGGCGAGTCGGTGTCGCTGACGATGTTCCCGCCGCCGGTTCAGCCCGAGCTGCCGGTATGGCTGACCACCGGCGGCTCCCCGGCGACCTTCGAACTGGCCGGACGGCACGGCCTGGGCGTCCTCACCCACCTGCTGGGCCAGGAGGTCGGGACGCTGGCACAGCGGATCGCCGAGTACCGGGCGGCATACCAGGAGCACCAGGGCGACGGGGGGCGCCCCCACGTGGCGGTGATGTTGCACACCTTCGTAGGCACTGACCGCGAGGCCGTACGGGAGACCGTGCGCGAGCCGTTCTCCCGCTACCTCGCCAGTTCCTTCGACCTGCTGGTCAAGGCTGCCGAGGCCGCGGGAGCCGACGGCGCCGCGATGATGCGGGAGATGAAGAAGGTGAGCGAGGAGGACCGCCGTTTCCTGGTGGCCCAGGCCTTCGACCGGTACTTCGAGACCAGCGGCATGTTCGGGACCGTCGAGGAGTGCATGGCTACGCTCAAGCAGCTCGCCGACGCCGGCGTGGACGAGGTCGCGTGCCTGGTGGACTTCGGCGTGGCGACCGACCAGGTCGTGGACGGCTTCCAGCACCTCGCCCGGCTGCACGACACCTGGCGTGCGCACACCGGGCGCTGAGGGCGCCCGTGGGCCGACACGGATGTCCCGGGGCGTCTGAGAGGCCCCGGGACACTGTGCTGGAGACCGCCCGCCGTTGCAGACGGGGCACGCTGACCGGCAGCCCCTCAGCCCGCAGCCACGGCCCGGTCGTAGGCCCGCGTCGCCAGCGGGACGACGGCGACCAGCAGGACCGAGAGCATGAGCACCGACGACAGGACGGGGTGCCGCAGCGGGAGCCCCGGATCCACGAGGTTGCCGGTCGGGTTCCCCCACAGCTCCCGAAGAGCGGTGGCCAGGACGGTCATCGGGTTCCACTGGGCGATGGACTGCAGCCACCCCGGCAGGTTGGCGACCGGGTAGAAGGTCGCCGACAGAAACGACGCCGGCATGGTCACGAACATCGCGACCGCATTGACCCCCTGGGGCTCGCGGACCAGCAGCCCGACAAACAGCCGAGCCAGGTCATCGCGAAGCCGAGCAGCAGCAGGAAGCCTTCGACCGCCTTGAAGAACCCGCTGTCGATGCGCCATCGCCTGCCGTAGCTCTGTCGCCGCCGAGGCGACCCCGGCGATGCGCGTCTCCAGGCCCACCGACACCCGCAGCCCGTCGACGACGGGCGCGGCGATGCCCTCCCGCGAGGCCCGGGCCAGCGCCGCCTGTGCCGGCCCGGCCATCGCGGCGGAGCTCACGGTGATCTCCAGCCGGTCGCCCCCGATCCTCCGCTTGAGTTCGGCCGGTGTGCCCTCGGCGGCCGACCGGCCCTTGTCGATCACCGCGGCCCGCGAGGCCTTCGCCGAGCACGGCGCCGATGCGTCGCTGGAGGACATCGCCCGCCGCGCGGGCGTGGGCATCGGCACGCTGTACCGGAACTTCCCGTCCCGCCGCGAGCTGTTCGAGAGCGTGTACGCGGAGGATGTCAACGAGCTGGTCCGGGTCGCCGAGGAGGTCGCCGAGCTGGAGCCGTGGGAGGCGCTCACCTCCTGGCTGAACAGGTTCACCGGCTACATGGTGACCAAGCGGGCCATCCGCGAGGCCCTCGACGGCGAGTCCGAGATCTTCGACGCCTGCCGGGACTCGCTCTACGCAGCGGGCGGCCCGCTGTTCGAGCGGGCCCAGGAGGCGGGCGTGGCGCGCAAGGACATGGACATCGGCGACCTGCTGCGGCTGGTCTCGGGCGTCACCGGGACGACCTTCGTCGACGACGCCCAGCGCGACCGGGTGCTGGCCATCGCACTGGACGGGGTGCGCGCCGCCCGTTGACCGGGCGCCGCGGCGGCCGTCAGCGCCGCAAGCCGTCCGCTCCCCCGGCCCGCCCGTGCTCCCGCAGCGGCCCGACCGACAGACCCCGCTCCTCGCAGGTGTCGAGGATCCGTGGCAGGGCGCCGAGGGCCGAGTGCCAGGCGCCCGGAGCGGAGGTGCAGTCGGAGTCGTGCAGCAGGATGGTGCCGCCGCCGTCCAGGTCGCGGGTGACCGTGCGGTGGACGGACCCCGGGGTGGCCCGGGCCCTCCAGTCCTCGCCCCAGGCGGTCCACAGCACCGGGGTGAGCCCGAGGCGGCGGGCCGCGAGGTGGGCGGCGGTGGACATCACGCCGTAGGGCGGCCGGAACAGGCGCGGGGTGCGGCCGGTGAGGGCACCGACCGTGTCGCGGGCACGGGCGAAGTCGTCGTACGTGGCGCGCGGGCCGCGCAGCAGCAGGGGGCGGTGGAGCCAGCCGTGGATGCCGATCTCGTGGCCGGCGGCGGCGATCTCGCGGACCAGACCGGGCGAGCGGCGCGCCTGGCAGCCGAGGAGGAAGAAGGTGGCGGTGATCTTCCGGTCCTCCAGGGCACGCAGGAACAACGGGGTGGACAGCGGGTCGGGCCCGTCGTCGAAGGTCAGCGCGACGTGATCCGCGCGGCCCCGGCCGGCAAGGCGGGGCATGGCACGGTTGCGCAGCGGGCCGAAGGTGGACAGCACCGGGGCCGCGTGCGCGGCGGCCAGCACCGGGAGGGCGAGCCGGGCGGTCGTACGGAGCAGTTGTGCGGCACTCACGAGCGGTGGCCCTCCGGGTGATGGGCGTGCGGCGGGCCGTCGAGGTCGAGGGTGCGGCCGATGGCATGCATCACGCCAGTGCCGGTGTCGGTGGTGGCGACCGCGGTGCCGACCGCGCACGCACAGACGGTGCAGGCGGCGGCCGCGGTGGCGGCGAGCCGCCGTAGGGTCGGACGGGTCCGGATCCTGTGTGCGGCGGAAGGCGCAACGGCCGGACGGGCTCCGGTCCCACCTGCGGCGGAAGGCGCAACGGCCGCACCGGCTCCGGTCCCACCTGCGGCGCAAGGCGCAACGGCCGCACCGGCTCCGGTCCCACCTGCGGCGCAAGGCGCAACACCCACACCGGCCCCCGCCCCGCCCACGGCGCAAGGCGCCACGGCGAGCGGGACGGGGAGTGATGCTCGGGCGCCGCAGGCGCGGGCTATCGCGTCCGCGGGTCCCCGGCCCGCGGCGGCGAACAGGGCGAGCCCAGCCTCGCGTTGCAGCAGGCCGCGCGGGCCGTCGATCAAGTCGCAGAGGACGTCCTTGAGTTCGGCCGCGTCCTGGATCCAGGCGGCGACACCCGCCTCGTCGAGCGCGGCCGCGTTGGCCGGTCCGTGGCCCGGTATGCAGCGGTAGCTGGCGACGGGCAGGCCGGTGGCGAAGGCCTCCAGCGAGGTCAGTCCGCCGGCGTTCTGGACGAGCACGTCGGCGGCGTGCATCAGACCGGGCATGTCGTCGACCCAGCCGTAGGCGTGCTCGATGCCGTCCTCACGCAGCTGCCGGACCAGCGCCTCATTGCGGCCGCAGACCACTACCGGCACGGCCGCGCCGCAGTCGCGCAGCTCCAGGGCCACCTGCCGGACCGGGCCGACGCCCCAGGACCCCGCGACCAGCAGGGCGAGCGGGGCGGTGGCGGGCAGGCCGAACCGCGCCCGGGCGGCGCCGCGTTCGGCCTCCTGCGCGGGTCTGAAGCGCGGGTCGACGACCGGCCCGCCCACCCGGACGTCGCCCGCGCCGAGGGCCCTGGCCTGTGCGGCGGGCACGGCGTGGGCGGCGAGGTGGACGTCCACGCCGTCGGCCACCCACAGCGGGTGCACCGAGAAGTCGGTGAGGTAGGTGAACACCGGCACGTCGAGGCGGCCGGCCAGCCGCAGCCTGCCCAGCACATGGCTGGCCCCGGGGTAGGTGGAGACGACGGCGCCGGTGTCCGCGGGCAGGGCGCGCAGCATCCGGTCCTCGGCGGTGCGCAGCAGGGCGCGGGCCAGCGGGCCGCCGCCTCCGGCGCGTTCGGTGCTGCTGTAGATGCGCTGGTAGATCCAGGGTGCCCGGACGAGCATCCGGTGGTAACCGTCGCGGACGGTCCGGCCGAGCCGGGCGGGCAGCAGGTCGAGGAGGTCGTAGCGGTCGACGGTGACGCCGGCCGCCCGGAGCCGGCGGTGCAGCTCGTGCGCGGCGCCGTCGTGGCCCGCCCCGATGCTGGCGGAGACGATCACGACGCGTTCGGCCGGTGCCGTACGGCGGGGCGTCGCCGCAGGCCGGGAGCTCAGGGCGGCGGCCGCGAGGGCACGCAGATACACCGTGCTTCCGAGGTGGGGCATGGGCTTGTTCCTCCGCAGGTGGAGTGAGGCGGCGAAAGGGTGGGCGGCATCTGGCGGGCCCGGACCTCCTCGACGGTCGGCTCCCAGGAACCGATCTCGACCTTGCCCTCGCTCCGGTCGATCACCTTGAAGCCCAGGACCGCGCACCAGAAGGCCGCGAGCCGCTTCGGATCGTGGCAGTCGACAACCAACGCGGTGACGGGCCGGGAGCTGATCAGGCACCTGATCGCCACCGAGCTGTCCGGGCGGACCCGGCTGACCGGTGAGTGGCAGCGGGCCATCGAGGAGGCCGTGGGCCGGGAGCGGGGTGGGACCGCGTGGCCGCCTCCGGTGCCGTCCGTCCGGGGCGGTCGTGGCCGAGCACTCGGTCGCGGCCGCCCCGCCGTGCGTCAGGGGTACGCACGGAGGGGCGGCCGCAGCCCGGACGCCCGCGGCCCGTTACGAGCGGCGCGGGATCCGGGCGGTCTGCGACAGCGACACGCATATGACGGAGGTGGCGGCCCACACCAGGGGGACTGTCCACGGGCTCCACCACATGAGCGCCAGCGAGACGGCCGCGGCCGCCAGCAGCGCGACGGTGACCGGCAGCACAACGTCGCGCCGGTACCGCCTCAGCTGCTCGCCGAGGACCTCTTCGACGATCTCTTTGACGATCTCGGCGACCCGGTCGTCGATGGTGTCCCCGTAGTGCACGAGGAACTGCTCGATGTCGTCGGTCCTGCCGGCCGGGCAGGGGCGGCCGGCGGTGTTCGAGTGTCGATCGGTCATGTCCCCACGATGTCGCACCGGGCGGTGCCGGGTCGGCAGCGTGAACCCACCGGCCGGACGGGGGGTAAACCCTACCCCCCGCTAGTGGGCTCTCCTCGCTGTCGACGGGTGGTCGGGTTGGGTACCGTCCCCTTGTCGAATCGAGGCGCGGACGGTGATCTGGTCGCCGCCCTCACTGCCCACGAGAGCGGGTCCGAAGCAGTTGACCGAGAACATCGCCGGCCGTGCCACCGGCAAGGCCCGGACAGACGCCCGGCCACCCCGCGAGGTGGTACCGGGCAATCCGCTGCGCGCGCTGGCCTCCCCTGTGCTGTGGCAGGCGTCGATCCACCTGGTACTCGACGGTCTGGTGGCGCTGGCGGGACTGGCCGTGCTGGTCGTGCTGGTCGTCGCCGTCTGCCTGGCGCCGGCCGGCCTGGTGGGCCTGCCGCTCACGGTGGCGGCGGGGTGGGCGCTGTTCCGGCTGGCCGCCGTCGAGCGCGCCCGGTTCGCCGTGACCTGCGGGCTGGAGCTCGACGAGCTGCCGGCGCCGGTCTCTTCGTGGCGGTTGGCCAAGTCGCTGCAGTCGCTCATCCACAACCCCTGCACCTGGCGGCTGATCGGCTACTTCGTACTGCTGATGCCGGTGGCGGTGGTGACCGTGGTCGGGGTGGCGCTGATCTGGGCCGTGCCGCTGACCCTGGTGCTGCTTCCGGCCTACTACCGGGGCCTGCCCGGCGGGCAGGCCCAGCTCGGGCCGTTCTTGGTGGATTCCCTGCCCCGGGCACTGCTGGTCGCGGCCGTGGCACTGCTGGTCGGCGCGGTCCTCTCCCCACTGATCGTCAAACTCCTGCTGGCGCTGGACACCGCGCTGGCCGTCGCACTGCTCTCCCGGCCCCGCGGAATGGAACTGGAGCAGCGGGTCAACGATCTGACGGAGAGTCGAGCCCGGGTGGTGGACGCCGCCGAGGCGGAGCGCAAACGGATCGAGCGGGACCTGCACGACGGTGCCCAGCAACGGCTGGTGGCGATGTCGATCACCCTGGGCCGGGCCAGCTCGCGGTTGAAGAAGTCCGGTGACCACGAGACCAACAAGATGGTCGAGGACGTCCGGCGGGAAACCCTCAGCACCATCTCCGAGTTGCGCAACCTGGCCCGTGGCCTGCACCCGCCGGTGCTGACCGACCGCGGCCTGAAGGCGTCGCTCTCCGCCGTCGCCGCGCTGGCTCCGGTGCCGGTGCGCCTTGACGTCCTGGTGGAGCCGCGCCCCTCCTCCACCATCGAGGCGGTCGCCTACTTCACGGTGACCGAGGCGCTCACCAATGTGGCCAAACATGCTCATGCGACCCGCGCTTGGGTGGAGATCCGGCGGGAGGGCGCCCGGTTGGACGTTAAAGTCGGCGATGACGGGCGTGGCGGAGCCGACCTCTCGGCCGGCACGGGTCTGACTGGTCTGGCGGACCGGGTGTCCGGGGTGGACGGGCGGTTCCGGCTCAGCAGTCCGGTGGGGGGACCGACCGTGATCGAGGTGGAATTGCCATGCGGGTAGTGCTGGCCGAGGACTCCGCGCTGCTGCGCCAGGGCATCGAACTGCTGCTCAGCGAACAGGGGATCGAGGTGGTCGCCGCGGTCGGCGACGGGGAGCAACTCCTGCGCGCGGTGGCCGAACACCGGCCGGACGCCTGTGTGACGGACGTCCGGATGCCGCCCACCTTCCTGGACGAGGGCCTGCGCGCCGCACTGGCGGTACGCGCCCGCTGGCCGGAGACCGGCGTCCTGGTGCTCTCCCACTACGTCGAGGAGCGCTACGCCATCGACCTGGTCAACACCAATGACAACGGGGTCGGTTACCTGCTCAAGGACCGGGTATCGGACGCCGAGGAGTTCGTGGACGCGCTGCGCCGGGTCGCCGCGGGCGAGACGGTCCTCGACCCGGAGGTGGTCAAGCAGTTGCTGGCCGGCAGCCGGCAGCGGGATCCGCTGTCCACCCTGACGCCGCGCGAGCGGGAGGTCCTCACGGCCATGGCGGGGGGCCGTTCCAACGCCGGGATCGCGGCCGATCTGGTGATCGGCACGGCGGCGGTGGAGAAGTACATCCGCAGCATCTTCGTGAAATTCGATCTGCAGCAGGAGGCGGGAGACCACCGCCGCGTGCTCGCCGTTCTGCGCTACCTGGGAGCTTGAGATCAGTACCACACCGAGGATGCGCCGCGGATTCCTCCTCATAGGGCTGGCCGTCCTCGTCACGGTCGTCGCCGTGGCCAGTTGGGGTGTGGTCGCCTTGCTTCCGGCGCACCACCCGTACAGCGGCAACTGGCAGCAGGACGCGGCCGGCGCCAGCCAGGTGACGGTCCAGGCCGACGGACTCGGCGTGACGCTGAGTCAGGACGGCTCCTCGCAGGTCACGGTGGCCATGAGCGGCAGCTACACGGGCCATGTCCCCCAGGTCTCCGTCACCCGGTCCGGGTCGGACGTCACGGTCACCGCCGGCTGCTCCGACGACTGCTCGGAGCACCTGCAGATCACGGTGCCGGCCGGCCTGGCCGCGCAGGTGAGCACCGGGGACGCCGGGATCCAGGCGAAGGGCCTGACCGGCCGGCTGGATCTGACCACCGGGCTGGGCGGGGTCGAGGTGGACCAGTCGTCCGGCCCGCTGACCGTGCGGAGCAAGTACGGCGCGGTGACCCTCGCCGACAGCAGCGCCCCGAACGCCGAGGTGATCACCACCGACGGCGCGGTCAGCGCCTCCTTCACGGCGGCACCCGCCTCCCTGAAGGTCACCACGGGCTACGGCCGGGTCGACCTCAAGGTGCCTCACGACGCCACCTACCACGTCGATGCGCAGAGCTCCCACTGGTCGCCGAGCGTCTCGCTGCCGAACACCGCTACGGACGCGCCGCACAGCGTGGTGGTGAAGACCACGGGCGGCAGCATCACGGTCCACTGAGCACGCCCGTGCCGCGAACGACGGTGGCGCCCCCGGGAGATCCCGGGGACGCCACCGTCGTTCGGACGATCAGCCGGCGACCAGCGAGGGTTCGACGATGATCTTCGCGTGCCGCTCCGGCTCGCCGAGTTCGGCGATCGCCCCGGCCAGTCCGTCCAGGCCGGTGACGCCGGTAACGCCGGTGATGACGGTGACGCCGGTGACGCCGGTGATGACGGTGACGCCGGTGACGCCGGTGATGACGGTGACGCCGGTGATGACGGTGATGACGGCACCGGCGTCGATCCGGCCCTCGGCGATGTCCCGCAGCGTCTGGCGGTACTCACCCGGGCTGCCGCCGAACGACCCGCGGATGTCCAGCTCCCTGCCGGCCACCACCCCGGGGTCGACCGTGTCGGGGCGCAGGCAGACGCCGACCAGCACGATCTTCGCGCCGGCCGGTGCGCCGTCGACGACCCGGGCGAGCATGCCGGGGTGAGTCCAGCGAGGAGGCGAAGTCGGCCAGTGCGGCGGCGACTTCGGCCGGTCGCTCCTGCTGGGTCCAGCGCCCGCAGCCGGGCAGGATCATCGTCCTGCGCAACTGCGGTGCCCACTTGGGGTCGGCCAGCGCCGCGTCGATGGCGCGGGGGAAGTAGCCGGCGAACCGCTCGATGGTGCTCGGGTCGAACAGGTCCACGTCGTAGCGGAAGTCGACGGCCAGCGTCTCGGCGCTCTGCCGGACGTTGATCGCGAGATCCAACTGCCCATGGGCCTATGGGAGTTCGTAGGGGGCCGGCTGCAGCCCGGCAAACTCGGCGGTGGCGCCGTCGGCAGGGTCCAGCAGCAGCAGCGGGTCGCCGGTCGGGGCGCCGATCAGGTTGAGGGTGATCCGGCAGAGCGAGCAGCCACCGCCGGTGCGCGGGCGGTTCATCGTCCGGGTGAGCAGCTCGAACGGGTAACCGAGCTTGCCGAGACCGGACCTGACCTGGCGGTCGGCGGCGGTGGCTGCCTCCCGGAAGGTGCTTCCCGGCGCGAGGTCGGCCCGGAACACCAGGGTGTTGATGTAGTTGCCGACCACCTCGCGGGTGTCCGGGCTGATCCGGGTGGTGGTCGGACAACCGATCAGGAACCGGTTCTGCCGGGTGTAGCGGTGCAGCAGGCCCTGGCGGACGCCGAGCAGCACCGCGAACAGCGTGACCTCGCGTGCTGGTCGGCCACGGCCGCCGGCCGTCCACCGGATCGCGCCGCGTGCTCGTGGCCATGTCCGATTGATCCCCGCTGAGATCCAGCGAACACGCTCAAAGGAGGTCGCCCGTATGACCGTCGCGTCACCGACCCCGCGTCCGACATGGCCCGACAGCAGCACCGACCTGTCCCTGACCGACGCGGAGTGCGCCGAGGTGCTGCGGCTGGCCCGCGAACTCGTCGAGGCCGAACCGCATCTGATGGGCACCCGGGTCTGGATGGACGAGGCCCGCCGCCTCTCGTCCCGGCTGCCGCTCCGCCTGCGCGAGTCGCTCCGGCGGTACCGGCACGATCCCGGGCCGGACGGCCTGCTGATCGTCCGCAACCCTGCCGAGCGACGAGGCGCTACTGCCCGCGACCCCGACGGTGCCGGAGTCGGTGGAGCGCCAGGCCACCGTACCGGGTTCGATCACCGTGCTGCTCAGCCTCTACCTCGGCGAGGGGACGGCAACACCCTGCCATGGCAACAGCATGGCGCCGGTATTCGCTCACGTGTCCTCAACAGCCCGTCACCATGGAATCGCAGGCCGATCAAGGACCTGGGAACCAGGACCGAGACACTCGCACACCACGGCCTGCGGATCACTCTCAACACACGATTCGGGGGAACAGCAGCATGAACACCCACGCACGACGGGCCAACCTCGTGGCCGCGGCCGCCGCCGCACTGGCGGCGATCACCCTCACCCTCGTCACGCCCGCCATCGCATCCGGAGTCAGCGCCGCCGCGCGGCCGCGGACCGCTGCCGCCCCGGCCGACACCACCGGCACCACCACCCCGCCCGACAACAACGGCTGGGACTGACAGGGGGGTTATCCATACCCCGGTTCGGTGGGCTGGCCACGTGTCCGGCCCGGCCGAACTGCTGTTGGCTGGAGGGCAGATGGTCGGTGCGGGGCGGCGCAGGTGCCCCGCACCGCAGCGCCACCGCGAACCACCGGTGAAGGCCACCGGCCTTCCCGAGGACGAGGAGTGGAACGATCAATACCTCAAGCCGCACCGCCCGACGGTGCACCATGACGACCGGCGACGGCGCGGTCGACCTCGCGGTGCCCTCGAGCACCGGCTACCGGATCGACGCCCACAGCAGCAGCTCCGCGCCGCAGATCGACCTGCCGGACTCCGACGGCGCGTCGGCCTCCCTCACCGTGGCCGCCTCCAACGGCGGCATCCACATCCACTGAGCGGGCACCACCGCCCCACGCCGACGACCAACGTTGGAGAAGAACCATGCGCCAACCCTCCTCACCCCTGCGCGCCCCGTTAGGCAAGGCCGGCATCTGGGACCTTGCGGGCGCCTCCGGTTCGGGCTCCGGTGTCCCGCGGATCCTTCCGAAGGCCGCCGCCGCTTCGACGTTCCCCCTGCCGCTTCGCCGGGCGGCCACGGTCCTCACCGTGCTCGGGCTGGCGATGATTCCCTGGCTGGTCTTCCTGTACACCGGGCTGCCGGCCACCGCTCAGGCCTCGCACTGGGCCTGGACGTGGACGGGTCTGGACAGCTTTGAGGCGCTCGGCCTGCTCTCCACCGGACTGCTCCTCAGGCGCGGCGACTGCCGGGCCTGCCTGACCTCCGCCGCGACCTCGGCCCTGCTGCTGGTCGATGCCTGGTTCGACACCATGACGGCTGCCCCGGGTTCGGACTTCAAGCTGGCGGTGCTGATGGCGGTCTTCGTCGAGTTGCCGCTGGCGGTGGCCTGCGCGGTTCTCGCGACCCGGACCTTCCCTCGGCCGGGCCGCTGAGCGGAAGAGCTCGTGACGTGATCGGCGCTTGCGGTCCGGTCCTTTTCGGAAGTCCCCGGCCTGCCGCAACGGCGGTCCACGGGCGGTTCGTTCGGCCCGCTCGGGTCGACTGCCGACAAAGTCGGCGCTGGCGCAAGCAGATTGCACACAAACACAACTGATTGACCATCAGAGATGCCTCGATGGCTAAATCGGACATTTAGGGAGGAATTATGAGGCAATCGCGGGCATTGATCGGCGCGGGCGCTGCCGCCGCCGTCGCCACCTGGTGGTTCACCGACTCCGCGCCGTACCCGTACTCTCAGCGCTGGCTGCTCGACCTGCCGCTGCCGTTCCTGACTCTGAAGCGTCTGGACCACGTGCTGCAGGCCCGGGAGGGCGAGAGGATCCTGGAGATAGGCCCCGGAACCGGCCTGCAGTCGCTGCACGTCGCACCGCAGCTGGGCCCGAACGGCCAGCTGGACATCCTGGACATCCAGCAGGAGATGCTCGACCACGTGGGCCGCCGGGCCAAGGAGCAGGGCGTCGACAACATCGTGCCGAACTGCGCCGACGCACATGAACTTCCTTTTGCGGATGGCTCGTTCGATGCGGCTTACCTGGTGACGGCGCTGGGCGAGATCCCGGATCCGGCGCGTACGCTGGCCGAGCTGCGCCGGGTGCTGAAGCCGCTCGGGCGGCTGGTGGTCGGCGAGTTCTTCGACCGGCATCAGATCCGGCCGTCCTCGCTGATCAGCCTCGCGGAGGGAGCCGGGCTGCGGGTCGCCCGGCTGTACGGTCCGCCGTTCGCGTACTACGCGGTGCTGCGTCCGATCGACGCCTGACGCCGCTCGGGCGGTTCCCGCCCGGCCGAACCGTAGACTGGACGGCCGTAGCCGTAGCCGTAGGGCCCGACAGCAGCCTGCGGGCGACGAACTCCACGGATTGCTGGGGTCCCGCGCAGCAGGCGACCGGCGGTGTATACCCAGGCCAGTGCGGACTGCTCGGCGCCCTGCATGCCCTGCGGGCTTTCAGGGGTCCCGGCGCCATCGGCGGCGAAAGCCGCGGCGAGGCCGGCCACTATCGCCGGGGTCGACGACGGAACGAACTCCTGGGCCTGCGACGGGCTTCCGCCGAGCACATGGTGGCCGGCCCCGCCGAGGCCAAGCACCGTCCGCTCGGTCCGGCCGCCGAAGTAGACCAGCGACCCGCCGCCCTCGGACCGCAGCGGCCCCCACTGCATGGGCAGGACTCCTTTGAAGAACGCCCCCGGTTCGTCCACCGACCCGACCTGTCCGGTCTCTTCCAGATACTGCAGCACTCGCTCCAGCCGGGCGGTCCGGTCGGGCACCTGCGCCTCGACGCTGCGCCGGATGCTGAACAACTTGACGCTCGCGGACGCCTCAGTGGTAGCCCTGCGGTCGAAGCCGGGGTCGATCGGGTCTGCTGCAGGTTTGGGTGACAGGTTTGACC